>NZ_BCQG01000023.1 GCF_001544315.1 Geobacillus jurassicus NBRC 107829 | reverse complement strand
AAACGAGCAGCCAGTTGCATTGGTGCAATTGGCTGCTTTTGTTTTGAGGAAAAAACGATAGGGACCTACTCAATGTCTCTCTTCCTTTCATCTACTAGTATAGAATGTTAGCAATGTGGGAAACATAGAGGATGGGAGGTGGAGAACATGGGGGCATCAATAGTGGGTCGGAATCAATGTGAACGTGTATGCATCGTTTGTGAACAGGAAAAAGAGGAAGGCATTTTCCTTTTTGGCCATTTCCTTTGTTTAGACTGCAACCGGGCGATCGTGCAAACGAATACGGACGACCCGAACTACTCGTTTTACGTGCAGCAGTTGCGCAAAATGTTTACATCGAAAATTTATTCGTAAAGGGCCTGCATTTGGGCCTATTTTTTATGGTACTATATGTTTTGGTATTTGTCGTACGTATCTTGTGCATTTTGATCATCTGCCCGGATGATGTCTTTCCTTGGGCAGCCAGCAAGGGAATGAGGATGATGGATCAAACGAAAACTCCTTTATATGATGCCCTTGTGCGCCATTGGGCGCGCCGCCCGGTTTCGTTCCATGTGCCGGGCCATAAATACGGTGCTTTGTTTCCTGAACAGGGGAGAGAGATGTTTGCGCCGCTATTGGCGTTGGATGCGACGGAAATTTCTGGATTGGATGACTTGCATCATCCTGAGTCGGTGATTGCCGAGGCGCAGACGCTGGCGGCGGAGCTGTACGGCGCCAAGGAGACATTTTTCCTTGTAAACGGGTCGACGGCGGGAAATTTGGCAATGATCGCCGCCGTGTGTGATGGAAAGAGGAAGAAAGTGATTGTGCAACGCAATTGCCATAAATCGGTGATGCATGCGCTACAACTTATGGGGGCGGTTCCTATCCTTCTTGCTCCTGAGTTTGATAGTGACGTGTGCGTCGCTTCGCATGTTCGCATCGAAGCGGTCAAAGAGGCGTTGGTGCTCCATGGTGACGCGGCTGCGATTGTATTTACGAATCCAAATTACTATGGACTGTCTGTTGATTTGACAGAAATGGTTCGCCTCGCTCATGAGCATGGCATTCCGGTGCTTGTTGATGAGGCGCATGGCGCCCATTTCGTCGTCGGCCCCCCGTTCCCTACATCGGCGCTTCGCTATGGCGCCGATGTTGTCGTGCAATCGGCGCATAAAACGCTGCCGGCGATGACGATGGGGGCGTTTTTGCATGTGAACAGCGAGCGGGTTGATCTTGAACGATTGAAATATTTTTTGCAGTTGTTTCAGTCAAGCAGTCCGTCTTATCCGGTTATGGCGTCGCTCGATTTGGCGCGGAGTTATGTCGCCCAGCTTTCGAAACGCGATCGCGATGCAGAGGCGATCGTTGCGGAAGTCAAGGAGTTTCAAGCAGCGTTGGCGGATATCGAGGGTGTGGCGGTCGTTTCTTCCCGCTGCGTTGGCGTGCAGACCGACCCGCTGAAAATAACGGTGCAGACGCGCTGTTCCTTGACCGGGTATGAATTGCAGCAGCGGCTTGAGCGCGAAGGGGTGTTTGTAGAACTTGCCGACCCGCTGAACGTGCTTTTCGTTTGTCCGCTGGCGGCGACCGGATGGCTTCAGGAGGCGGTGGAGAAAATCAAACGGGCGTGGCGCGACCTGCCCGTTGGTGAGGCACCGGTGTTTGATGCCCCGCCTTTTCTCGGCCCGCTGCTGTCGGTTTTAGCCCCGTATGATGAGTTGTGCTGCATGCGGAAAAAAGTGGTAGCGCTCGGAGAAGCTGAAGGGCATATAGCGGCGGAAACCGTCATTCCGTACCCGCCCGGGGTGCCGCTCGTGTGGGTCGGGGAACGGATCGGCCGCGGCCATATTGAACAGATCCGCCAGCTTCTTCGCCATCGTGTGCACATACAAGGTGGAAGCCGGTTGAAAGATGGGCAGTTGGTCGTGTACGAATGAGAAAGATGGAAAGGATGCCGCAAGTGATGAACGGATGCTTTTTTTCGTTTGAAGGGCCGGAAGGAGCTGGCAAAACAACGATGATCAGCAAATTGGAGTCGTTGTTGCGCGAGCGGGGATTTGACGTCGTGGCGACAAGGGAACCGGGCGGGGTGCGCATTGCCGAAGCGATTCGTTCGATCATTTTAAACAGTGACTATACAGAAATGGATGGGCGGACGGAGGCGCTTTTGTACGCGGCGGCGCGCCGGCAGCATTTGCTTGAGAAAATCGTTCCGGCGCTTGAGGCCGGACGCGTCGTTCTTTGCGACCGGTTTGTTGACAGTTCCCTCGCCTATCAAGGATTTGCCCGCGGGATTGGCATTGAGGAAGTATGGAAAATTAATGAGTTCGCCATTGATGGATATTTACCGTCGTTGACGATTTATTTTGACATCGATCCGCAAATTGGACTCGAACGGATTCGGCGAGACCGCGGACGGGAAATGAATCGGCTTGATCTTGAAACGTTGTCTTTTCATCAAAAAGTGCGAGAAGGATATTGGGAGCTGGCCAAGCGGTTTGCCGACCGCATCGTGTTCATTGACGCGAGCCGCCCGCTTGATGACGTATTTGCCGAAACGGCGGCGTTGGTGCTTTCCCGCTTGAAAGGAAGATGAAAGCGTGATTTCCATGAATCCGGCCGTGATGATTCCTCGCGGACATGATAGAATAGGAAATAAGAAATAAGGAAGAGTGATGACGATGCGATGGGAACAGCTAGCGAGACGCCAGCCGGTGGTGGCGAAAATGCTGCAAAGCGGCTTGGAAAAAGGGCGGATTTCCCATGCGTACTTGTTTGAGGGGCAGCGGGGGACGGGCAAAAAAGCAGCTAGTTTGCTGTTGGCGAAACGGTTGTTTTGCCTGTCCCCCATCGGAGTTTCCCCATGTCTAGAGTGCCGCAACTGCCGGCGCATCGATTCCGGCAACCACCCGGACGTTCGGGTGATCAGCCCGGATGGCGGATCGATCAAGAAGGAACAAATCGAATGGCTGCAGCAGGAGTTCTCGAAAACGGCGGTCGAGTCGGATAAAAAAATGTACATCGTTGAACATGCCGATCAAATGACGATCAGTGCGGCCAACAGCCTTCTGAAATTTTTAGAAGAACCGCGTCCGGGGACGATAGCGGTGTTGCTGACGGAGCAATACCACCGCTTGTTAGGGACAATCGTTTCCCGTTGTCAAGTGCTTTCGTTCCGGCCGCTGCCGCCGGCGGAGCTCGCCCGGGAGCTTGTCGCGGAGCACGTGCCGCCGCCGCTTGCGCTGCTGGCTGCCCATTTGACAAACAGCTTCGATGAAGCGTTGGCGCTTGCTCAAGACCGTTGGTTTGCTGAAGCGCGAACGTTAGTGCTACAATGGTATGAGATGCTGGGGAAGCCGGAGCTGCAGCTTTTGTTTTTCATCCATGACCGCTTCTTTCCGCATTTTCCGGAAAAACATCAGCTTGACCTTGGACTTGATTTGCTTTTATATCTATACCGCGATTTGCTGCATATTCAAGCCGGGCAGATGGACAGTGTGCTATACCGCGATCAGCTGGACCGCCTGCAGCAATGGGCGCTGGCTTGCCCGCAGCGGCGGATTTTGGCTGGCATGGAAGCGATTTTGCAAGCGAAAACGCGTTTCCATACAACGAATATGAGCACAGCGCTGCTTGTTGAGCAACTCGTTCTTCAATTAAAACGGTAAAGGAGGGAGAGCCGTTGTATACGGTCGTCGGCGTTCGGTTTAAAAAAGCCGGGAAAATTTATTATTTTGACCCCGGCGATGCCGTCATTCCGGTCGGTGAATGCGTCATTGTCGAGACGGCGCGCGGCATTGAGTATGGAAAAGTCGTCATCGCCAATAAACAAGTCGACGAAAACGACATCGTGCTGCCGCTCAAAAAAGTGATCCGTGTGGCGAATGAGAAAGATAAATGGGTTGTGGAAGAAAACAAAAAGGCGGCGCGCGAGGCGTATGACATTTGCCTGCGCAAAGTCGAGGAGCACGGGCTGGAAATGAAGCTCGTCGATGTGGAATATACGTTTGACCGCAATAAAGTGATCTTTTATTTCACCGCTGATGGGCGTGTCGATTTCCGTGAACTTGTGAAGGACTTAGCGTCGATTTTCCGCACGCGCATCGAGCTGCGGAAAATCGGGGTGCGCGACGAAGCGAAAATGCTCGGCGGCATCGGGCCGTGCGGCCGCATGCTTTGTTGTTCAACGTTTTTAGGCGATTTTGAGCCGGTGTCGATCAAAATGGCGAAAGATCAAAATTTGTCGCTCAATCCGGCGAAAATTTCCGGGCTGTGCGGCCGGCTGATGTGCTGCCTGAAATATGAAAACGAAGAGTACGAGACGGCGAAGGAGCAACTTCCAGATTTAGGGGAATATGTCGAAACACCGCATGGTTTTGGCAAAGTCGTCGGTTTGAACATTTTAGAGCGGGTGTTGCAAATCGAGCTTTCAGAATTCGGACGGGTCGTTGAATATACACTCGATGAGCTGATGAAAAACGGGACGTTGTCCATTCGCGTCGCAGATTAATTTGGGGTGGGGCCAGTGGAAAAAGTAGATAAAAAAGAAGTGTTTCGATCAGTGGCCAATATGGAAGAGCAACTTAGTTATTTTTACCGCGAGCTCGTGCAGCTGAAACAGCGCGTAACGGAGCTGTTAGAAGAGAATCACCAGCTGCAAATCGAAAATGCTCATTTGCGCCGTCGGCTTGAACAATTGTCAGAAGCATGGGAAGAAGGCAAACGAAAAGGGGCCAAACATGGCAAAAAACTCATCGACATTGGCGAAGGGTATGACAATTTAGCCCGCCTTTACCAAGAAGGGTTTCATATTTGTCACATCCATTACGGAAGCGTTCGCACCGAGGGCGATTGTTTGTTTTGCTTGTCGTTTTTGAACAAAAACTAAAGGCAGCGCCACCCTTTCCGTTTCGGAAAGGTTATTTTTTTCAATGGAGGATCGTGCGTCATGGTGGAATTGTATGAAGATGAACGGCTCGATTACTTGTTCAACGAAGAGCTCCGCATCATTCAGAGTCCGTCTGTGTTTTCCTTTTCCCTTGATGCCGTGCTTCTTGCCCATTTTGCTTATATGCCGATTCAAAAAGGCCAGATCGTCGATTTGTGTACGGGCAACGGGGTGATTCCCCTCTTATTGAGCCGGCGAACAAAAGGGACGATCATCGGCATCGAAATTCAAGAAC
Organism: Geobacillus jurassicus NBRC 107829; assembly: GCF_001544315.1. Taxonomy (GTDB): domain Bacteria; phylum Bacillota; class Bacilli; order Bacillales; family Anoxybacillaceae; genus Geobacillus; species Geobacillus jurassicus. The sequence continues at coordinate 47,813 of NZ_BCQG01000023.1, read as the reverse complement.
GGCTTTGTGACATGGCGAGGCGGAGTGTGCAATACAACGGGCTTGAAGGACAAATCGAGATCATACACGGCGACATTAAAGAAGCGCCGCAGCGGATCGGTTACAGCCGGTACGATGTCGTCACGTGCAATCCTCCGTATTTTCCAACGGCCGGCAAAGACGAGCTGAGCAAAAATGAACATATCGCCATCGCCCGCCATGAAATTTATTGTACGCTAGAGGATGTGATTCGCGTCAGCAGCCAGCTGTTGAAGCAAGGAGGGAAGGCGGCGTTCGTCCACCGGCCCGGGCGGCTGCTTGACCTTGTGACGCTCATGCGCCAATACCGTCTTGAGCCGAAACGGCTCCGCTTTGTGTACCCGAAAGCGGGCAAAGAGGCGAACATGATTTTAATTGAAGGGACAAAAGATGCAAGCCCGGACTTAAAAGTGTTGCCTCCGCTTGTCGTGTATGATGAGAATAACGAATATACCGAGGAGACGAAGCGTATCTTATATGGCATTATTTCATCTTAAAGGGGCGGACAAGGATGCTTTGGCAGCAGAAAAGTTTTACCGAACAAACGGAGCAAGGGACACTGTACATCGTGCCGACGCCGATCGGCAATTTGGAGGATATGACGTTTCGCGCGGTTAGGACGCTTCAGGAAGCTGACGTCATCGCCGCCGAAGACACAAGGCAGACGAAAAAGCTGCTCTCCCATTTCGACATTCATACGCCGCTCGTCAGCTACCACGAGCATAATAAATACGCGAGCGGCCGGCAGCTTGTCGAATGGTTGAAGAAAGGAAAAACGGTGGCATTGGTGAGCGACGCCGGGATGCCCGGCATTTCCGACCCCGGCTATGAACTCATTGCGGCGGCGCTTGCCGAACGCTGCCCCGTCGTCCCTCTTCCTGGAGCGAACGCGGCATTGACAGCGCTTGTCGCCTCCGGTTTGCCGACCAACCGCTTTTTGTTTGTCGGCTTTTTGGAACGGGCGAAAAAAGAAAAAAAAGAGCAGCTGCTGTCGTTGAAAACAGCGGCCGAGACGTTAATTTTTTATGAGGCGCCCCACCGCCTGAAAGAAACGCTCGCTCTCATGTATGATATATTCGGCAATCGGCGCATCGCTCTTGGCCGCGAGCTGACGAAACGGTTTGAGGAGTTTATCCGCGGCGATTTAAGCGAAGCGGTCGCCTGGGCGGAAGAACATGACATCCGGGGTGAATTTTGCCTCATTGTCGAAGGGGCGAAAGAGGCGGAATCAGAGCCAAAGGAGGCTTGGTGGCAGCCGCTTTCGCTTGTCGAACATGTCGATTATTATATTCGTGAGCACCGTCTTTCCGTCAAAGAGGCGGTGAAACAGGCGGCCAATGATCGAAACATGTCGAAACGCGACGTTTATCAACAGTATCATCAACAGCAAGAAAAAAAAGAGTTTCTCTGAAGCCAGAGAAACTCTTTGTTTATTCTTTTTCTTTGTCTGCGGCTGCTTCTAGATGCTGTTGGATCTCCTGCAACAAAATTTCTGCACCTTCGCGGCTTAAAATGATTTTGCCGCCCGCCAACTTGAAGTTGTCATCCGATACTTCGCCAGTGACCACACACGTCATGTTTGGTTTATACTTTTTCAAAATGATGCGGTCATCATCGACGTAAATTTCCAACGCATCTTTTTCGTTGATATCCAGCGTACGGCGAAGCTCAATCGGAATGACGACGCGGCCCAACTCATCGACTTTACGCACGATTCCTGTCGATTTCATCGTCTGTTCTCCTCTCCGCAAGAAAGTTTTTTGTCGTTATTCGTCAATATTCGACAAATTTCCTACACCCTAATCATATCAGTGTTTCCATTAAGCGTCAATCCTTTAATATGTAAAATTTTAAAAAAATGTATATTGTTATTTCAAAAAAAAGTTTGTTTAGAGAGAAAGGAGAAAATGAGTAAGATTGTCCATCTAAACCTTATCTCTATATAACAAATTTGCAATAATTGTTGAAAATATGACCATATTTTTGCAGGTTAGAGTATATTTTTTCAGCCTGCGAGAAATAGATGTTTTTGTAGAATGAAAAAATTATGTAAAATAGAAGTAACACCGCTCTCGTCGCCGGACGAGGGCTTTTGTGCTCAATAGTACGAGGGAGGGCCTAACCGTATGGAGAAAAAAACGTTTTATTTGACGACGCCGATTTATTACCCGAGCGACCGCCTGCATATCGGGCATGCTTACACAACGGTGGCGGGGGACGCCATGGCTCGCTATAAACGGCTGCGCGGCTACGATGTGATGTATTTGACCGGCACCGATGAGCACGGGCAAAAAATTCAGCGTAAGGCGGAAGAAAAAGGAGTGACGCCGCAGCAATACGTTGATGAGATTGTTGCCGGCATTCAGGAGCTGTGGAAGAAGCTCGACATTTCCTACGACGATTTTATTCGCACAACGCAGGAGCGTCATAAAAAAGTCGTCGAACAAATTTTCGCCCGTCTTGTTGAACAAGGCGATATTTATTTGGGCGAATATGAAGGCTGGTATTGCACGCCGTGCGAGTCGTTTTACACCGAACGGCAGCTTGTCGACGGCAACTGTCCGGACTGCGGCCGGCCTGTTGAGAAAGTGAAAGAGGAGTCCTACTTCTTCCGGATGAGCAAATACGTCGACCGCCTATTGCAATATTACGAAGAAAACCCGGATTTTATCCAGCCGGAATCGCGGAAAAATGAGATGATCAACAATTTCATTAAGCCGGGGCTCGAGGACTTGGCTGTGTCGCGGACGACGTTCGATTGGGGCATTAAAGTGCCGGGCAATCCGAAGCATGTCATTTATGTTTGGATCGACGCGCTCGCCAACTACATCACCGCGCTCGGCTACGGCACGGACAACGATGAAAAGTTCCGTAAATATTGGCCGGCCGATGTTCATTTGGTCGGCAAGGAAATCGTCCGCTTCCACACGATTTATTGGCCGATTATGCTGATGGCGCTCGGGTTGCCGTTGCCGAAAAAAGTATTCGGCCACGGCTGGCTGCTCATGAAAGACGGAAAAATGTCCAAATCGAAAGGCAATGTCGTCGATCCAGTGACGCTCATCGATCGGTATGGGCTTGATGCGCTCCGCTATTATTTGCTGCGGGAAGTGCCGTTCGGCGCTGACGGTGTGTTTACGCCGGAAGGATTTATTGAGCGCATTAACTATGATTTGGCCAATGACTTAGGCAACTTGTTGCACCGCACGGTGGCGATGATCGAGAAATATTTCGGCGGCGTCATTCCGCCATACCGCGGGCCGAAAACGCCGTTTGACCAAGAGTTGGTGCAGACGGCGCGCGAAGTGGTGCGCCAATATGAAGAAGCAATGGAAGGAATGGAGTTTTCCGTCGCTCTCGCCGCCGTTTGGCAGTTAATCAGCCGGACGAACAAATACATTGATGAAACGCAGCCATGGGTGTTGGCGAAAGACGAACAGAAACGGGACGCGCTTGCCGCCGTCATGACCCATTTGGCTGAATCGCTCCGCCATACAGCGGTATTGCTCCAACCGTTTTTGACGCGCACGCCGGAGCGCATCTTCGCCCAGCTTGGCATCAATGACCGTTCGTTGAAAGAGTGGGACAGCTTGTACGATTTTGGCCTCATTCCAGAAGGGACGAAAGTGCAAAAAGGGGAGCCGCTCTTCCCGCGCCTTGATATTGAAGCAGAAGTCGAGTACATTAAGGCGCACATGCAAGGAGGCAAACCGTCCGCCGAGCCAGTAAAAGAGGAGAAGAAAACGGATGGAGCAGCAGAGATTTCAATTGACGAGTTTGCGAAAATCGATTTGCGCGTCGCTGAAGTCATCCATGCCGAACGGATGAAAAATGCTGATAAGCTGCTGAAGCTTCAGCTTGATCTCGGCGGTGAGAAGCGGCAAGTGATCTCTGGCATCGCTGAGTTTTACAAGCCAGAGGAACTCGTCGGCAAAAAAGTCATTTGCGTCACCAATTTAAAACCGGCGAAGCTTCGCGGCGAATGGTCGGAAGGGATGATTTTAGCCGGGGGCAGCGGCGGGGAGTTCTCGCTGGCAACGGTGGATCAAAACATTCCAAACGGGACAAAAATTAAATAACGGCTTGACTGGTGAGGGGGTGTCGCGTTTGACACCTCCTTGTTGCCATTTTGTAATGGAAATGTTAACGAATTGTGACGTATGTAACCAATTTCTATGCTACACTTAACATCAAAGTGGAAAAGAGGGTATTCGTATGCTGTTTGATACGCATGCGCATTTAAATGCAGTCCAATACAACGAAGATTTGGAACAAGTCATTGAACGCGCCCGCGATGAAGGGGTTTCGCACATTGTCGTCGTTGGGTTTGACCGCCCGACGATCGACCGAGCGATCGAGCTGGCCGAGCGGTATCCGTTTATTTATGCGGCGGTTGGCTGGCACCCGGTCGATGCGATCGAGATGACGGACGATGACTTGCAGATGATTGAACAGCTCGCCGCCCACCCGAAAGTTGTGGCGCTCGGCGAGATGGGGCTTGACTACCATTGGGATCAATCGCCGAAAGACGTGCAACAAGAGGTGTTCCGGCGGCAAATTCGGCTGGCCAAAAAGGTGAAGCTGCCGATTATCATTCATAACCGTGAGGCGACGGCGGATATTTTAAAAATTTTGCAGGAGGAAAACGCCGCCGAAGTCGGCGGAATTATGCATTGCTTCAGCGGCAGCGTCGAAGTGGCCAAACAGTGCATAGACATGAATTTTCTCATTTCCCTCGGCGGACCGGTCACGTTTAAAAACGCGAAAAAGCCGAAGGAAGTGGCGAAGGAAATTCCGCTCAGCCATTTATTGATCGAAACAGACTGTCCATATTTAACGCCTCACCCTTTCCGCGGCAAACGAAATGAGCCGAGCTATGTCAAATATGTCGCCGAAGCGATCGCGGAGATCAAAAACGTTTCTTTTGCCGAAGTAGCGGAAACAACGGCGGAAAATGCCAAAAAATTGTTCGCTATCGACCGCTAAAATTAGGCATCGAATTGTCAGGAGGCTTGTCGAAAAACGGGCGAAGATGAAAAAGTTCTACAAATTCGGCTAAAATGGGCCAATTGTCTGTCGACAAGTCTTCCTTCCTTTTTCACTGAATTTTCTGCATAATAGAGTGTGCTCGCGCGTACATGTTAGAGGGAGAGGGGAATTTCGGAGGAAAAGGAGGCGTTCATCTGATGTTGCCGAACGGGAGGAAATGGCTGGACTTATGGAGGAAAAACGTGACCGTTACAGCGAGTGGGTTTCTCGCCATCTCTGCGACGACAGGGGTTGCCGGCTATGAGATGGCCAAAGATGATGTGACGTTGATTGCCAACGGAAAAAAACAAGAGATTCGCACTCATGCGAAAACGGTGAAAGAACTGCTTGCGGAGCAAAACATTCAACCGCGCAAAGAAGATTATGTTTATCCGTCTCTGCATTCGCCGATCACCGACGATCTCCATATCGTTTGGGAAGCGAGCAAGGAAGTGACGTTGATCGTTAATGGAAAAAAGAGGAAAATATGGACGACGGCCGATACAGTCGCGGAGCTGCTTCGCTCGCAGCACGTGGCGGTCGGGCCGCATGACAAAGTGGCGCCGGCGCTTTCGTCGAAAATTCAAAAAGGGATGGACATCGGTGTTGAAAAGGCGTTTCTGGTTCGCGTCAATGTCGGCGGTAAACAACAGCAGGCATGGACAACTTCGACTACGGTCGCTGACTTTTTGAAGCAGCAAGGGATTCAGCTAGGTCAACTCGATCGGACAGAGCCCTCCTTGCAGGAAACGGTCAAAGAACAAATGACCATTCATGTCATTCGAGTAAAAAAAGTCACCGATGTAGTGGAAGAGCCCGTCGACTTTGCCGTGGTGACAAAGCGGGATGACTCATTGCCGAAAGGAGAGCGGCGCGTCATTCAGCCTGGGGAAAAAGGGAAGGTTCAAAAAACGTACGAAGTGACGTTGGAAAACGGCAAAGAAACGGCGCGCACACTGATCGCCGCGAAGACGTTAAAAGAAAGCAAGGCGCGCATTGTCGCCATCGGCACGAAAACGGTGCGCCCGGCTGCCGCGCCCGACCGCCCGTCCTCCCGCGGCTCGGACCATGCCGCGAAGGAATTTTACGTCACCGCCACCGCCTACACCGCCTATTGTGCAGGCTGCTCAGGCATAACAAGCACGGGCATCAACTTGCGTAAAAATCCTTCCGTCAAAGTGATCGCCGTCGACCCATCCATCATCCCCCTCGGGTCGAAAGTGTATGTGGAAGGATACGGGTATGCTATTGCCGCTGACACCGGCTCAGGCATCCGTGGATATAAAATTGATGTGTTTTTCCCGGAACGGTCGGATGCGTTTCGTTGGGGCAGAAAGCGCGTGAAAATACGGGTATTGCCATAGAGATACGATGGGAGAACGAAGCGGAGGGTTTTTCCCTCTCTTTTTTTTCGCTATAATGGCATTGTGTTGCGACAGTGCGCGCCACTTCTGTTAAATTAGACGGCGCAAACAGAAAAAAGTTTCAGCGAAATGAAAAAATAATTAAGGGAAACGACTGGCGGCGAGATCATCCGCCTTACTTTTAATTTTACCGGAAAGGAGGCATTGCAGAAATAGGAAAAAGAGACTATTCCGTTGTTTCTGCAATGAGAGGATGAAAATCAAAGAAGTGATCGTTGTGGAAGGAAAAGATGATACGGCGGCGATTCGGCGCGCCGTCGATGCGGATACAATCGAGACAAACGGGGCGGCGGTGGGCGCGGATGTCATTGCGCGAATCAAGCTGGCGAAAGAGCGCCGCGGCGTGATTATTTTCACTGATCCCGACTTCCCCGGCGAAAAGATCCGCCGCACGATCGCTGAGCAAGTGCCGGGGTGCAAGCACGCCTTTTTGCCGCGCGAGGCGGCCAAAGCGAAAAACGGCAAAGGCATTGGGGTTGAATACGCGTCCCCTGACGAAATCCGTCAGGCGCTCGCCAACGTGTACGAAGAGGCGTCGGATTGGAAGGAAGAAATTACGTTTGCCGAACTGATCGAGGCTGGATTGATTGGCGGCGCGATGGCGCGCCGGCGGCGGCAGCGCCTTGGAGAGGAGCTGAACATCGGCTATGCGAACGGACGGCAGTTTTATAAGCGGCTGCAAGTGTTCCGCATTTCCCGCGACGCTTTTTATGCCGCGTTAGCGCACGTGATGCAGGAGGAGGCGGACGATGCATAAAGATATTGCAACACCGGGGCGGACGAAAGAAATTTTGGAGCGGTATGGCTTTTCGTTTAAAAAGAGCCTTGGGCAAAATTTTTTGATCGATACGAACATTTTGCGGAAAATCGTGAATGCTGCTGACATTTCCTGCGATACAGGGGCGATCGAAATTGGTCCGGGCATCGGAGCGTTGACTGAACAGCTGGCGCGGCGGGCGAAAAAAGTCGTCGCCTTTGAAATCGACAGCCGGCTGCTGCCGATTTTGGCCGATACGCTATCTCCTTATGACAACGTGCGCATCATTCACCAAGATGTATTAAAGGCCGACTTGCATGCCGTCATCGCCGAGGAATTGGCTGATGTAAGCGACCGGATGGTCGTCGCCAACTTGCCGTATTACGTGACAACGCCGATCATTATGAAGCTGCTTACCGAGCGGCTGCCAATCCGCGGCATGGTCGTCATGCTGCAAAAAGAAGTCGCCGACCGTCTCGCTGCCAAGCCAGGGACGAAAGATTACGGCTCGCTAACGATCGCCGTGCAATATTATACTGAAGCGGAAGTGGTCATGACGGTGCCGCGCACCGTCTTTATGCCGCAGCCGAACGTCGATTCCGCTGTCATTCGGCTTGTGAAGCGGCCGCGCCCGCCTGTTGTTGTCGACGATGAGGGCGTGTTTTTCCAAGTGGTGCGGGCAAGCTTCGCCCAACGCCGCAAAACGCTGCTTAACAACTTAACAAACAATTTGCTGGGCGGGAAAGAGAACAAAGAGCAAATCGAACGAGCGCTCGCTGCTTTGGGCATTGACCCGCGCCGTCGCGGAGAGACGCTTGACATCGCCGAGTTTGCCTCATTAAGCAACGCGCTGGCGCCGCTTTTCCGCAAGTAACAACTCGAAACGTTTTGCAAAAAAAAAAAAAAAACGAGGTCGGGCTTTCCATCAAGCAAAGCCGTTAAAACAGGCGTCTATCACCTATTGTCCGCGCGTGCATATCGTATGGATGACAACGATTATGCAATGGAGTGAGCGGTGATGGACGTCATTAAAATCGGCGATATTGTCGCCCGCAAGTCTTACCAATGCGATGTATTGTTTCGGGTCATTGATATTAAAGAGAAAAACGGCGAGTGGGAAGCGATTTTGTATGGTGAAGATGTGCGCCTCGTCGCTGATGCTCCGTGCAGCGATTTAGTCGTCATTGATGAGCGGGAGCAGCAGGAACGGAAAAAGCGGGAAATCGAGCTGATCGAACAATCGTACCGTCTCTTTCGCCAAGACTATCAAACGATCAAGCAAAAAGTCGAATATCGGGCGACCGGCGGATACAGGGTGGAGAAAGATTTTTTCCAAATTCCGGGGCGCGTCCTCCATTTGGACGGCGACCCGTTATATTTGCGCAAATGTATGGATTTGTATGAGCGGATCGGCGTGCCGGTGCACGGCATTTACTGCGAGGAAAGCGAAATGCCGGAAAAAGTCGGCTGCTGGATCGAGCAGTTTCGCCCTGATATTTTAGTCATCACCGGGCATGATTCGTATTCGAAATCGAAAGGAAAGGTGCATGAGTTAAAAGCGTACCGCCATTCGCGCCATTTTGTGCAAACGGTGAAAGAGGCGCGCAAAAAAGTGCCCCATTTGGACCAACTTATCATTTTCGCGGGCGCCTGCCAATCCCATTTTGAGTCTCTCATCCGCGCTGGGGCAAATTTTGCAAGTTCACCGGCGCGGGTGAACATTCACGCTCTTGATCCCGTCTACATCGTTTCGCGCCTCAGCTTCACCCCCTTTACCGAAACGATCGACGTATGGGATGTGCTGCGCAACACGCTGACCGGGGAAAAGGGGCTCGGCGGGGTGGAAACGAAAGGCGTGCTCCGCACTGGGATGCCGTTTCGCCTCATTGAGGATCGAGAGGAAAACCGCCGTAGTTGATGGGCGGTTTTTCTCTATACGTCCGTCGTATTTTTTTACAAAAAAGTTCCACATCGTACATAAAAAGAAGGATATTGTAGAAAAATATGCATTGACAGAAGCAAAAATCCCCTGATATAATCTTTATTTTTTGACTTTGGGCGCCATCTTTGTTATAATTGCAAACAGTGAGGTGGATGACGAATGCCAAAAACTTTATCCGATATTAAAAAAACGCTGGATTCGAATATCGGGAAACGGTTGACGCTGCGGGCCAATGGCGGACGCAGAAAAATGATTGAGCGTTGCGGCATTTTGGCGGAAACATATCCATCGGTATTTGTTATTGAGCTGGATCAGAAAGAGAATTCGTTTGAACGCGTATCGTTCAGTTACGCCGACGTATTGACAGAAACCGTGAAGCTGACGTTTTGGGACGATGAGCAAGCAGGGGGGCAGTAGACAGATTTGTTTGCTGCTTTTTGTTTTGTCATAAATAGGTGAACATAAAGCCGTCCTCTTCATTTCATACTAAAACTGCTGCAGCCGCCTTTTGCCCGGACAACTGCAAAGCCGGCTCGTTGATGCGCCGGTGGGTTGCCAAACGTTTCACGCCATAGCGCCAATGAACATGGAAAGGGGTTGCTGACATTGGGTCGACGCCGTGGGGTTATGTCGCAACGCTTGAAGGAAGAGCTGGCGAAAGAGCTGGGCTTTTACGATGTCGTGCAACGTGAGGGATGGGGCGCCATCCGCGCGAAAGACGCAGGAAACATGGTAAGATTGGCGATTGAACGGGCGGAACGGCAGCTGGCCGGAAAAACGGAATAGCGCCGGCGGCGGGGCGTGCTGCGGCGAGGGTGTCCCGAACGGGGCGCCCTTTTTTGCATACATAAATGGTTTGGCGTCGCCGCCGGAGCGTGGTAATATGGTAAAATGGGTTGGCGGAAAAAGTCGGATGAGACAGGGGCGAAATGACAGAGACGGAACGCAGCTGATGGGATGCCCGTCCGCTGTTCATGAATGGGAAGTAGGTGAGGATGAGTGAGGTTGTCGGTAAAAGCGCCGGCGAAAATTAATTTGTCGCTCGACGTTCTTTATAAACGCCCGGATGGCTACCATGAAGTGCAAATGGTGATGACGACGATCGATTTGGCCGATCGCATTGAACTTGTCGCGCTGCCTGAGGAAGATGCGATCCGCATCGTTTCACAAAACCGCTTTGTGCCGGACGATTGCCGCAACTTGGCGTACCAGGCGGCGAAGCTTCTTAAAGAGACGTTTTCGATCCGCCAAGGGGTCGCCATCTCCATTACGAAGCATATCCCGGTGGCTGCCGGCTTGGCGGGAGGAAGCAGCGACGCGGCAGCGACGCTGCGCGGGTTGAACAAGCTGTGGCAGCTCGGATTGACGATCGATGAACTGGCCGAGCTTGGAGCGAAAATCGGCTCGGATGTCGCTTTTTGCGTCTACGGCGGAACCGCTTTGGCGACGGGGCGCGGGGAAATCATCACCCCGATCGCTTCGCCGCCGCCGTGCTGGGTTGTATTGGCCAAACCTCCGATCGGCGTCTCGACGGCGGAAGTGTATCGGAACTTGCAGCTTGAGCATGTCAGCCATCCCGATGTCGATGCGATGGTGAGGGCGATCGAGCGGCAAGATTATACGGCGATTTGCCAGTTGGTCGGCAACGTTCTTGAGGAAGTGACGTTGAAAAAATATCCGGAAGTCGCGCATATTAAAGAACAAATGAAGCGGTTTGGCGCTGACGCGGTGTTGATGAGCGGCAGCGGGCCGACCGTGTTCGGGCTGATCGAGCACGATTCCAGAATGCAACGGGTGTATAACGGGTTGCGCGGCTTTTGCGACCAAGTGTTTGCGGTGAGATTGTTAGGGGAACGGCATTCTCTTGATTAAACACGTACATTTTTGTTAAAATGTATTTATAATATTCGGTTTCAGGAGGTCGGCTATGAAGCTAAGGCGAAGCGGCCGTTTAGTGGATATGACACATTACCTTCTTGAACGGCCACATCAGCTCATTCCGCTGACATTTTTTGCGGAGCGTTACGAATCGGCCAAATCGTCGATCAGCGAAGATTTGACCATCATTAAGCAGACGTTCGAGCAACAAGGAATCGGAACCGTTCGGACGTTGCCTGGCGCAGCCGGCGGCGTGCAATACATTCCAAAAATGGCAGCCGAGGAAGCGGAAGAAGTCGTTGCTTACTTGTGTGAACAATTGTCGCGCCCTGATCGCCTTCTTCCCGGTGGATATTTGTATATGACTGACATTCTTGGCGACCCCCGTATTATGAACAAAATCGGCCGCCTTTATGCATCAATGTTTGCCGACCGTCCGGTGGATGTCGTGATGACGATCGCCACCAACGGGATTCCGCTCGCGTATGCCATCGCCAACTTTTTGTATGTGCCCGTTGTCATCGTTCGTCATGACAATAAAGTGACCGAAGGGCCGATGGTGAGCATCAATTACGTGTCCGGTTCATCCAGGCGCATCCAAACGATGGTCTTATCGAAACGCAGCTTAGCGGAAGGAGCCAACGTGCTCATCGTTGACGACTTTATGAAGGCGGGGGGCACAATCAACGGCATGATCAGCTTGCTGCAGGAGTTTAACGGCAACGTCTCCGGCATCGGCGTGCTCGTCGAGTCGGAGGAGGCAAAAGAGCGGTTGGTCGATGAATACATTTCGCTTGTTAAACTATCGGGTGTAGATGTGAAGGAAAAGCGGATCGCTGTCAAAAAAGGCAATTACAAAGCGTTTTTATAGGCAGCTTGCTGCTTGACATAAAAATGGAGAAAGGGGACTGACCAATGAAAAAAGTGGAGACAACGAAGGCGCCGCAAGCGATCGGCCCATATTCGCAAGGGATCATCGTCAACAATATGTTTTACAGCTCCGGGCAAATCCCGCTTACTCCGGAAGGGGAATTGGTGAAAGGCGACATTCAGGCGCAGACGCATCAAGTGTTCCAAAACTTGAAAGCCGTATTGGAAGCGGCTGGCGCTTCGCTCGATACAGTGGTGAAAACGACCGTGTTTTTGAAAAACATGGATGATTTTGCAGCCATGAATGAAGTGTACAGCCAATACTTCCCGAACCATAAGCCGGCGCGCTCGTGCGTGGAAGTAGCCCGGCTGCCGAAAGACGTCCTTGTCGAAATTGAAGTGGTCGCTCTCGTTCCGTGAGACTAAACCCCACTTTTTCCCTGTATAAAATTTATAAAAAATTTTTTGAAAAAAGAAGGAAATGGCTTGAGCGCGTGGAATTAATTACATCGACTCTCATATAGGGAAAAGGTGGGTGAGCATAATGGAAGTGACAGACGTAAGATTACGCCGCGTCAATACCGAAGGACGGATGAAAGCGATCGCCTCGATTACGTTGGACAACGAGTTCGTCGTTCATGACATTCGCGTCATTGACGGGAACAACGGGCTGTTCGTTGCGATGCCGAGCAAACGCACACCGGATGGGGAGTTCCGCGATATCGCGCATCCGATCAATTCCGCCACGCGCGGAAAAATTCAAGAGGCGATCCTTGCTGAATACCACCGCCTCGGGAAGTTGGAAGAAGAACTTGAAGAAGCTGGCGCTTCGTAAACATATGAAAGGGAGCTTAGGTGAAATTCACCAGGCTCTCTATTTTTTTTGGCAGCCGCATTGTTTCCTTGAAAAGTGCTGCTGATTCATATATATTCAATTATGGATAAAAGGGTAATTGGAGGCCTTTCATGATGAAGCGATATGCGGTCATTTTGGCGGCCGGACAAGGAACGAGGATGAAGTCCAAATGGTATAAAGTGCTTCATCCCGTTTGCGGCAAGCCAATGGTTCAGCACGTCATCGACCAAGTGTCGAAACTTGGAGTGGAGAAAACGATTGCGGTAGTAGGATTTGGGGCGGAGCAGGTGAAAGAGCAGCTCGGCACCCAGTGCGAATACGCCTTGCAGGAAGAGCAGCTTGGGACGGCGCATGCGGTGATGCAGGCGGCTCCGCACTTGCGCGGCCTTGAGGGAGTGACGATCGTCGTCTGTGGGGATACACCGCTCATCACCGCTGAGACGATGGAGGCGCTCATTAGGCATCATATGGCCGCTCAGGCGAAGGCGACCGTATTGACGGCCATCGCTGATGATCCGGCCGGATATGGCCGCATTGTCCGCAACGAGGCTGGCCATGTCGAGAAAATTGTCGAACATAAAGATGCGAACGAGCAAGAGCGGACCATTCGCGAGATTAACACAGGAACGTATTGTTTTGACAACCAGACATTGTTTCAAGCGCTTACAAAAGTGACCAACCACAATGCCCAAGGCGAATATTATTTAACCGATGTGATTGAGATTATCAAAGCGGATGGCGGTGTTGTATCCGCCTATCAGGCGCCGTCGTTTGAGGAAACGATCGGTGTAAACGACCGCATCGCTCTCGCTGAAGCGGAGCGGATCATGCGCGGCCGCATTTGCCGCCAGCATATGAAAAATGGGGTTACGATCATCGATCCGGCTTCCACTTATATTTCCGCCGAGACGGTGATCGGACGCGATACGGTCATTTACCCCGGCACGGTGATTGAAGGCGAGACGGTAATCGGCGAAGATTGCACGATCGGGCCCCACTCGGAAATCAAAAATTGCCGTATCGGCGATCGGACGTCCATCCGCCATTCGGTCGCCCATGACAGCGAAATCGGTTCGGATGTGATGATCGGCCCGTTCGCCCATATTCGCCCATTGTCCAAAATCGACGATGAGGTGCGGATCGGCAACTTCGTCGAGGTGAAAAAATCGACGTTGGGCAAAGGAAGCAAGGCATCGCACTTGAGTTATATCGGCGATGCTGAAGTCGGCGCCGATGTCAATCTCGGCTGCGGGTCGATTACGGTCAACTATGATGGCGTGCATAAGCATTTGACGAAAATTGAAGACGGGGCGTTTATCGGTTGCAATGCCAATTTGATTGCGCCGGTTACGATCGGCCAAGGCGCCTACGTCGCCGCCGGATCGACGATCACTGACGACGTCCCCGGCCACGCGCTTGCCATTGCCCGCGCCCGGCAAGTCAATAAAGAAAACTATGTCGATCGCCTGCCAGGCAAGAAAAAATCTTAGCGGAGGTCTGTCATGTCTGACTGTCAGCATCAATTAAAATTATTCGCTCTGAACTCGAACATGAAGTTAGCGAAGGAAATTGCAGAAGTCCTGGGGATCGAGCTCGGCAAATGTTCCGTTTCCCGCTTCAGCGACGGGGAAATTCAAATTAACATTGAAGAAAGCATCCGCGGCGATGATGTGTTCGTCATCCAATCGACGAGCGTGCCGGTCAATGAGCATTTGATGGAGCTGCTCATTATGATCGACGCGTTAAAGCGTGCTTCGGCCCGCACGATCAACATCGTGATGCCGTATTACGGCTATGCGCGCCAAGATCGGAAAGCGCGTTCGCGTGAGCCCATTACGGCGAAGCTGGTTGCCAACTTGCTTGAAACGGCCGGAGCGTCGCGCGTCATCACGCTTGACTTGCATGCTCCGCAAATTCAAGGATTTTTTGATATTCCGATCGATCATTTGATGGGTGTGCCCATTTTGGCGGATTATTTCAAAAGCAAGCAGTTGGAAGATATTGTCGTGGTCTCCCCGGATCATGGCGGTGTCACAAGGGCGCGCAAGCTCGCCGATCGCTTGAAAGCGCCGATTGCCATTATCGATAAGCGTCGGCCGAAGCCGAACGTCGCCGAAGTGATGAACATTGTCGGACAAGTGGCGGGGAAAACAGCCATTTTGATTGACGACATTATCGATACGGCTGGCACGATTACGCTCGCGGCCAACGCTCTCGCCGAAAATGGAGCGAAGGAAGTGTATGCGTGTTGCACCCATCCGGTGTTGTCCGGCCCGGCGATCGAGCGCATTCAAAATTCGAGAATTAAGGAACTGGTCGTCACCAATTCAATTGCCTTGCCAGAAGAGAAGAAAATTGATAAAATTGTAGAGCTGTCGGTGGCGCCGCTCATTGCCGAAGCGATTACGCGCGTGTATGAAATGAAGTCTGTCAGCGTCCTGTTCGACTAACGCAAGAAAACATGTTTAGCCCTTCTTGTTTTAGGATAAAGTAGTCAATAGATTCTAATTCAGGAAGGTGAAGGAACATGGCAATTGTGTTGGAAGCGAAGGAGCGCACAGACAAAAAACGTTCAACATTGCACCGCATTCGTTCACAAGGTGGTATTCCAGCCATTTTGTACGGCAAAAAAGTCGAAAACAAAATGATTTCCGTCAGCGCTGCAGAGCTGGAGAAAGTGCTTCGTGAAGGCGGGCGCACAAGCTTGCTGACGTTGAAAGTCGGCAGCGAGGAATACTCGGTGTTGCTGCGCGAAATGCAGCGCGATCCGCTGCGCGGCGAGCTTCTTCACGCTGATTTTCAAGCGGTTGATCTATCGACCGAAGTCGATATTGACGTGGAAGTCCGCTTAGTAGGTGAGGCGCCTGGCGTGAAGGATGGCGGCGTGTTGCAGCAAAACTTGCATGAGCTGTCCATCCGTGTCTTGCCGGCAAACATTCCGCCAGCGATCGAAGTGGACATTTCCGGTTTGCAAGTCGGCGACACCGTCACCGTCGGCGACGTGCAAACAGACGGCAAATTTGAAATCAATCATGAACCTTCTGAAGTGATCGCCACGATTTTGCCGCCGCAGCAAGAGGAAGAAATCCATAGCGGCGAACAGCAAGAGGAAGGGCGGCCTGGCGCCGAAGAAGGAAGAGAAACGAAGCCAGAAGAGTGACAGACGTAACCGTTTCGGTTACGTCTTTTGTAGTATCATGCAAAGAGAGGAGCGCATCCATTGAAGCTGTTTGTTGGGCTCGGCAACCCGGGCAAGGAGTATGAGCAAACAAGGCACAATGTCGGCTTTTTTGTGATCGACGAGCTAGCGAGGCGCTGGAACGTATCGTTAAAGACCGCCAAATTTCGCGGCTTGTTCGGAACGGCGTCCGTTTCCGGCGAAAAAGTGGCATTATGCAAACCGTTGACATATATGAATTTATCAGGGGAATGTGTTCGCCCGCTCATCGATTATTACGGCATCGCCGTCGACGACGTGATCGTCATTTACGATGACCTCGACCTTCCGTCGGGGAAAATCCGCCTTCGCTTGAAAGGAAGTTCGGGCGGCCATAACGGCGTCAAATCGCTCATTCAGCACCTTGGCACCGAGCAGTTTAAGCGCATCCGCATCGGCATCGGCCGGCCGACCAGCGGGCAACCGGTCACGGACTACGTGCTCGGCCGCTTCACCGAAGAGGAGAAGCCCGCGGTGGACAAAGCGGTGCTGCGGGCCGCCGATGCGTGTGAACAGGCGGTGACGGCGCCGTTTATCCAAGTGATGAATGCGTTTAACGAGTGAATATTTTCCTCTGAACTGGTGCACAATGTGAGTACGGAAGGCGGCCGAAGCATTGGCTTTGTCTGCCTTGCGGACGGGAACAGCCCAGTGAGGAGGTTGGCTTTGGATGGCGTTGCATTACTATTGCCGCCATTGCGGCGCAAAAGTCGGAACAATTGAGCAAATGCCGATCTACAGTGAAAAACTAGGATTCCATCACTTAACGGAAGAAGAACGGCTCGAGATGATTTCATATGAGCCGAACGGCGACATTCATGTGAAAACGATTTGCGAAGACTGCCAAGAGGCGCTGGCGCGAAACCCGGAATGGCATCAATACGAAAAATTCATCCATTAAGGGCAGCTTTGGGCGACCAAAGCGTTTTTGCGTTTGCGCTAGGCTAGGAAAACGGAAAGAAACTGGCGTCGAGAGGAGGGAGAATAGGGGTGCTGTCGCTGCATCGCTATTTAGCTGAAAACCAAGATGTCCGTACGATCATCGAAGGGGTCCATGTCCGTTTGAAGGAACAGCTTGTCGCCGGGCTGTCGGGGTCGGCCCGGTCTGTTTTTATTTCTACGCTTTATAAAGAGACAGGGCGGCCGTTGTTGGTCATCGCCCACAACTTGTTTCAAGCGCAAAAAATGTATGATGATCTCGTTTCGTTGCTCGGGCCGGAAGACGTGTTCCTTTACTCGGTAAACGAGGTGATCGCTGCTGAAATGGCGGTCGCCAGCCCGGAGCTGAAGGCGCAACGCTTGGAGATTATGAACCATTGGATGCAAGGCGGAAAAGGGGTTGTCGTCTGCCCGGTCGCCGGCTTGCGGCGTTTGCTGCCGCCGCCGTCGCTTTGGAAGCAGTATTTGTTCACCTTCTCCGTGGGACAAGAACTCGATGTAGAACGTTGTAAACAGCAGTTTGTGCAAATGGGGTACAAACGGGTCGGCACTGTTTCCGCCCCCGGAGAGTTCAGCGTCCGCGGCGGCATCATCGACATTTATCCGCTGACCGCCGAGCTTCCGTACCGCATCGAGCTGTTTGATACGGAAATCGAATCGATTCGGACGTTTACCCCTGACGATCAACGTTCGCAAGGGCAAGTCGAGCGCATCACGATCGGGCCGGCCGATGAAATCATTCTCGACGAAGAGACGCGGCGCCGGGGGATCGAGCGGATTGAAGCCGGACTTGCGTCGAGTTTGGAGACAGTGAAAGATGAGGCCGCTAAACAGCGGATGTATGAACATATTCACGCTGAGCTTGAGCAACTGCGCGAGGGGCAGGAAATCGAGCAGCAATATAAATATATGTCCCTTTTTTATGAAAACGTTGCGAGTTTGCTAGATTACATGCCGGAAGACGGTGTGCTGCTCATGGACGAAATGAGCCGGCTCCAAGAAGCGGCGGAACGGTTGGACCGTGAAGAAGCGGAATGGTATACGAGTTTGCTTGACGGCGGGAAAATGATTCACGGCGTGCCGATTTCACATTCGTTTTCTGAATTGTTACAAAAACATCGGTTCCAGCGGGTATACTTGTCCTTATTTTTGCGCCATGCGCCGCATACGCATCCGCAAAATGTCGTCAATATTACGTGTAAACAAATGCAAAACTTCCATGGGCAAATGGCGCTTCTTCAATCCGAAGTCGAGCGGTGGAAAAAGGCGAACTATGCGGTCGTCTTTTTGGCGCCGGATGCGGAGCGGGTGAAAAAGCTGCAATCGTTGCTTGAAGATTATGAGATTGACGCGCTGCCGCTCGCGCGGGATGCGGCTTTGCTGCATGGCAAATGCCAGCTCCTTGAAGGCGATTTAAATACCGGGTTTGAATTGCCGTTGCAAAAAATTGCCGTTATCACAGAAGAAGAGCTGTTCAAAAAACGGGCCAAACGCCCAGTGCGCCGGCAGAAGCTGTCCAACGCCGAGCGGATCAAAAGCTATGCTGAACTGCAAGTTGGCGACTACGTCGTCCATGTGAACCATGGCATCGGGAGATATTTAGGCATCGAGACGTTAGAAATCAACGGGGTGCATAAAGATTATATCCATATCCAGTACCAAGGCGGCGATACGCTGTACGTTCCGGTCGACCAAATGGATCAAGTGCAAAAATACGTCGGCTCGGAAGGGAAAGAGCCAAAAATTTACAAACTCGGCGGTTCGGAATGGAAAAAGGTTAAAAAGAAAGTGGAATCATCCGTCCAAGATATCGCTGAAGATTTAATCAAGCTGTACGCCGAGCGCGAGGCAAGCAAAGGATATGCGTTTTCGCCGGACACCGAGATGCAGCGCGAATTTGAGGCGGCGTTTCCGTATCAAGAGACGGAAGACCAGCTTCGGTCGATTGAGGAAATTAAGCGCGATATGGAGAGCGACAAACCGATGGACCGCCTCCTTTGCGGCGACGTCGGCTACGGGAAGACGGAAGTGGCGCTGCGGGCGGCGTTTAAAGCCATTATGGACGGCAAACAAGTAGCCTTTCTCGTGCCGACGACGATTTTGGCCCAGCAGCATTACGAAACGGTGCGCGAACGGTTTCAAGGGTTCCCGATCAACGTCGGGCTGTTGAACCGCTTCCGGACGAAAAAGCAACAAGCTGAGACGATCAAAGGGCTAAAAGATGGGACGATCGATATGGTCATCGGCACGCATCGGCTGCTGTCGAAAGACGTGAAGTTTAAAGATTTAGGCTTGCTCATTATCGACGAGGAGCAGCGGTTTGGCGTGGCGCATAAAGAAAAAATCAAGCAGCTGAAGGCGAACATCGACGTACTCACCTTAACAGCGACGCCGATTCCGCGCACGTTGCATATGTCGATGATTGGTGTGCGAGATTTGTCGATCATTGAGACGCCGCCGGAAAACCGGTTTCCGGTGCAGACGTATGTGATGGAATATACGCCCGAGCTCGTCAAAGAAGCGATTGAACGCGAGCTCGCCCGCGATGGGCAGGTGTTTTTCCTTTACAACCATATTGAAGACATCGACTTGAAAGCGGAAGAAATCGCCCAGCTTGTCCCGGAAGCGCGCGTCACTTACGTGCATGGGCGCATGTCGGAAACCGAGCTTGAATCGACGATTTTGGCGTTTTTGGAAGGGCAATACGATGTGCTGGTGACGACGACGATCATCGAAACCGGCATAGATATTCCGAACGTCAACACGCTCATCGTCTACGACGCCGACCGGATGGGATTGTCGCAGCTGTACCAGCTGCGCGGGCGCGTCGGCCGCTCGAACCGCGTCGCTTATGCGTATTTTACCTATCGGAAAGATAAAGTGCTCAATGAGGCGGCGGAAAAGCGGCTGCAAGCCATTAAAGAGTTTACTGAGCTCGGCTCCGGCTTTAAAATCGCCATGCGCGATTTATCGATCCGCGGCGCAGGCAACATTCTCGGCGCCGAACAGCACGGCTTTATCGACTCGGTCGGATTCGATTTGTATTCGCAAATGTTGAAAGAAGCGATTGAAAAACGGCGCGGCATCAAGCGCGAAGACGAGCAGCCGGATGTCGTCATCGACGTCGAAGTCGACGCGTATATTCCGAGCACATACATTGCAGACGAATTGCAAAAGATCGAGATGTACAAGCGATTCAAGGCAGTGGAGACGCTCGAGGATGTCGAGGCGTTGCGCGAGGAAATGGTCGACCGATTCGGCGATTATCCGGATGAAGTCGCTTATTTGTTCCAAATTGCTGAGCTGAAGGTGTTGGCCAAGCAGCTTGGCGTCGAATCGATGAAGCAGCATAAGCAGCAAATTGACATCTTATTTACTGAGCAGGCATCGAAAACGGTGGAAATCCAGCGTCTATCTGACATCGGCCGTCGGCATGGCCGCTTGTTCGGATTTGGCATGGACGGAACGAAGCTGAAAATTGTGCTCTATATCAAGGAAATGAAGCCGCACGAGTGGCTGATGATTTTAGAGGAGACGATGCGGCGGCTGTCCGGGGTGGAAAATGAGAAATCGGTGACGGCATAATCAGGAAAAAATTTTATGATGTTTATCGTTTCCTGCCTGTGGCGATAATGAAGGATGGGCAATTTTATCTAAAATGGCCGAAATCACTTTCATCACGTATAGAACGTGGATTGTGAAGGATACTAATGACAACAATGGTGAATTCCCCATTACAAAGGGTTCATCGGAGTATCCTTCAAATCCTAGATGAAAGTGAGGGTATACAAGGCATGAAAGCAACCGGTATTGTTCGTCGTATCGATGATTTGGGAAGAGTTGTCATTCCGAAGGAAATTCGCAGAACGTTGCGCATTCGCGAGGGAGATCCGCTCGAAATATTTGTTGACCGCGATGGAGAAGTCATTTTGAAAAAATATTCGCCGATCAGTGAATTAGGCGACTTTGCCAAAGAGTACGCCGAAGCGCTGTTTGACAGCCTCGGCCAGCCTGTGCTCATTTGCGACCGCGATGTATACATCGCTGTCGCCGGCGTTTCGAAAAAAGAGTATATGAACAAAAGCGTCAGCCCGTTGGTGGAAAAAGCGATGCAAGAGCGCAATTCCATCCTCCATACGGAGGAGGGGGACGTCGAGCTCGTTGACGGGATGACAGAAACGCTGAAGTCATACACGATCGGCCCGATTGTCGCCAACGGCGATCCGATCGGAGCGGTCATCATTTTATCGCGTGAAAAAACGCTCGGTGAAGTGGAACATAAAGCAGTGGAAACGGCCGCCAGCTTTTTGGCTCGGCAAATGGAACAATAGGTGAAACGACAAGGCAGCTTCCTAGGCTGCCTTTTTTTCCGTCCAACCTAATGGGAGATTTTGAATTCCTTCACCGTTCTCCGGCTTGCGGAACGGCGTGTAGGCTATGCCGGCCGACCATCGCCTTTGTCCAGCGGGCCAAAGTTGCGTTATAATATCGAGCGTAGCCAATGGGGCGCCCGGCGGCTTCTATCGCTTCCGGCGTTTAGGTTGGGCGGGTTGTCTATGCGAGAGGAGAAACCGTATGGGAAACGTATGGAAAGGGGCGGCGATCTTAACGGCCGCCGCTTTGACGGCGAAACTGTTCAGCGCTTTGTACCGTGTTCCGTACCAAAATATGGTGGGGGACATTGGTTTTTATATTTATCAACAAGTGTACCCGATTTATGGCATCGTCGTCGCGCTCTCGCTGACCGGTTATCCGGTTGCTGTCTCGAAGCTTGTCGCCGAGCGGCTGGCGGAACGGGATGAAGCGGGGGCTGCGGCTGTTGTGCGCGCTGCCTTGTTGGTGTTAAGCATCCTTGGCGCCATCTTGTTCGCCACGCTGTACCTAGGGGCGGGGGTGATTGCCGCGGCGATGGGCGACAGACGGCTTGCGCCGCTCGTGCGCTTGCTTTCGTTTTCGTTTTTGCTGTTTCCGCCCATCGCGTTGTTGCGCGGCTATTTCCAAGGGCGGCATGATATGACGCCGACGGCGGCGTCTCAGGTCGGCGAGCAGTTCGTGCGGGTGGCGGCGATTTTAGGGCTGTCGTATGGGGCGGTGCAGCGCGGCGCCGACGTCTATGCTTGCGGCATGGCGGCGGTCGCTGGGACGCTAGTAGGCATGGCGGCGGCGCTTCTCATTTTGCTTTTCTGTCTGTCTCGGCGCCGGAGGCTAAAAACGACGGGCCGCACGCCGCCGGCTTGGGATCGACAGGTGGGACGGCGTTTATTGACGGCTGGGACAGTCATTTGCTTGACGAATATGGCGTTGACGCTGATTCCACTCGTCGATTCATTTTTATTCGTTCCGCTTCTACAGGAAGCAGGGGCAAGGCTCGACGAGGTGCAGCGGCTAAAAGGAGTGTACGACCGCGGTCAGCCGCTCATTCAGCTCGGCACGGTCGTCGGCACGTCGTTTTCATTGGCGCTTGTTCCGTTTATTTCCAGTTCCCGCCGCCAAGTCGTCGCTTTCGCCTATGGAGCGTTGTCCATCCGGCTCGCTGTTGTCATTGGGCTTGGCGCTTCGTTAGGGCTCATTTGCCTTATTCGACCGATCAATGCGATGTTGTTTGAAAATGAATATGGCTCAGCAATGCTTGCTGTTTTGTCCGCCTCCGTCTTTTTTACGACGATCGCGTTGACCGCCTCTGCATTGTTGCAAGGAATGGAAAGGGAATGGAGGGCCGCTGCGGGCGTGGCGCTGGCGGTGGCGGGGAAAATCGTGCTCATGCATTGGCTTGCTCCATTGAGCGGGGCGCTTGGCGCCGCCGCGGCGACGACGGGCGCTTATGCACTTATGGCGGGCTTTTTATACGCTTCGTTGCCGCGGGAATATCGGATGATGGGCGGGAAGTACGTGTACCCAACCATAAAGGCGGCTGTTGTGATGGTCGCTGTGCTGCAAGGGTATGTATGGCTGATGGACGCTTCCGGAGGGGAGCGCCTATGGGCGGCCGCCGAGGCGCTTGGCGGGGTTGCCATTGGTGCTGTCGTCTATCTTGCGTGCATTGTGAAAGGCCGTGTTTTTTCTGAACAGGAGTTGGCTGCTTTGCCGTTGGCCAATAAATTTCGTCTACGATTAGGGGGCAGGTGATCGGCGATGAATACGATTTATGTGTTCGGTCTTGGCGCCGGAGATGTGGAACAGCTGCCGGTCGGCGTGTATCGAAAGCTAAAACAGGCGCATCCGCTCTTTTTGCGGACGAAAGAACACCCGGCGGTAAAATGGCTTGAAGAGGAAGGAATTGCGTTTACGTCATTTGATGAAGTGTATGAAAAGCATGAGCAGTTTGCTGATGTGTACGCCGAAATCGTCGATCGATTGACGGAACAGGCGAAGCGCGGCGATGTGTTTTACGCTGTTCCCGGCCATCCGCTTGTCGCCGAGCGGACGGTGCAGCTTCTTTTCGAAGCCGAGCGGCGCGGCGTCTGCCGAATCGTCATCCAAGGCGGCCAAAGCTTTTTGGATGCGCTGTTTGCGGCGGTGCGCATCGATCCGATTGAAGGATTTCAGCTGTTGGATGCGACTGCGTTTCACGATGAAGAGTGGTCGCCTTCGCTTCATACGGTCTTTTGCCAAGTGTATGATTCGTTTGTTGCCTCGAACGTGAAGCTTTCCTTGATGGAGCAGCTTCCTGACAATTACCCGGTCTACATTGTCACCGCAGCGGGCACGAAGGATGAGCAAGTGAAGCGCGTGCCGCTTTATGAACTGGATCGCCAAACGGCGCTTGACAACTTGACAAGCGTCTATGTGCCGCCGGTGAAGGATGAGCCGTTGCTTTATCACCGGTTTGAGACGCTGCGCCGCGTCATCGCGACGCTCCGAGGGCCGAACGGCTGTCCGTGGGACCGGAAACAGACGCATGCATCGCTGAAACGCTATTTGCTTGAGGAGGCGTATGAGCTGCTTGAAGCGATTGATGAGGACGACGATGACCATATGGTCGAAGAGCTCGGCGATGTATTGCTGCAAGTAATGCTCCATGCGCAAATTGGCGCTGACCGCGGGGTGTTTTCGATCGACGACGTCATCCGCACGCTGACGGCGAAAATGATCCGCCGCCATCCGCACGTGTTTGGTGATGTCACGGCTGAGACGGCTGAACAAGTCGTTGCCAACTGGGAGAAGATCAAAGAGAAAGAAAAGGGAGGCGGACGGCCGGAATCAATTCTTGCCGACATTCCGAAAAGTTTGCCGGGGACGATGCGGGCGTATGAGCTGCAGAAAAAAGCAGCGAAAGTCGGGTTTGACTGGGATGACGCCGCACCGATCTGGCAAAAAGTCGAAGAAGAAATGGCGGAGTTTCGAACCGAAACGTCCGGCGGCCGCCGCGATCGGCTTGTCGGCGAATTTGGCGATCTGTTGTTTGCGCTCATCAACCTAGCCCGTTATTACGGAATTCAGCCGGAAGAAGCACTGCAAATGGCGAACGACAAATTTGCCCGCCGTTTCGCCTATATTGAGGAACAAGTGCGAAAAAGCGGCCGGCCGATCACTTCGTTTTCGCTTGCCGAGCTTGACCGCTTTTGGGAAGAAGCTAAAGAAAATGAATGATAGGGGGATCATGCATGCGTCTTGATAAATTTTTAAAAGTGTCCCGTCTCATCAAACGCCGCACGCTGGCGAAGGAAATCGCTGATCAAGGAAGAGTGTGGATCAACGGCCATGTCGCCAAAGCGAGTTCTGATGTGAAAGTCGGCGACGAATTGACGATTCAATTTGGGCAAAAGCGGGTAACGGTAAAAGTGACGGATCTAAAAGAGACAACAAAAAAAGAGGACGCTGCCGGTCTGTACGAATTGATCCGTGAAGAACGGACCGCTCCGGCATCGGAACAAGACGACGTTTAATTTGTCCTGCAGGCTTGTTCTAAACCATTCCCCGCTGACATACATATGGTACAAACAACGGGTGAGAAAAGGCGATTGGCCTTGACGGCGTTCATTACTAAATGGAAATGCGGGGGATGAAACATGAACCGACACGATGAATTCAGCGGAAGTACGAACAAAGGCCTGGTCCAGGAACATGATGTGATTATGCGTGGCCGGCGTCTTCTTGACATCACCGGGGTGAAACAAGTCGAGAGCTTTGACAATGAAGAATTTTTGCTTGAAACGGTCATGGGCTTTTTGGCGATCCGCGGGCAAAACTTGCAAATGAAAAACTTGGATGTCGACAAAGGCGTCGTTTCGATTAAAGGACGCATTTTTGACCTCGTTTATTTAGACGACCATCAGGAGAAGGCTAAAGGATTCTTTAGCAAGTTGTTCAAATGAATGTCAGCCTGCAGCTATACACCATGCTGGCGATGATCGGCATGGGAGGCTGGCTCGGCATGGCGTGGGATGCGTACAGCCGGCTGTTTAAGCGGCATGAGCGGGCGCATTGGCTCGTCTTTGTGAACGACGTGCTGTTCTGGACAGTGCAGGCGTTCATCGTGTTTTATGTTCTTCTGCTCGTCAATGAAGGCGAGCTTCGCTTTTATCTTTTTTTGGCGCTTTTATGCGGGTATGCGGCGTACCAAAGTCTGCTCCGCTCCTGGTATGTTCGTGTGCTTGAGTGGCTCATTGGGCTGGCAGTACGGTTCGGACAGGCGCTCGCTCAGCTGTTCCGCGTCATGATCATTCGCCCGCTCGTTCTCCTTGGGCAAATGGCGCTGGCGCTTCTATTGTTCGCCTGGCGGCTTTTGTTGTGGATCGCCCGGTTTCTGCTGCTTGCCGCTTGGAAGACGATCTGCCTTTTGTTCGCCCCGCTGCGGTGGACGGGCATCATCATTTGGCGGCGGGTGCCGCCGCCAAGACGAGACGGGGTGGGAAAATTTTTTCGCCGTTTAAAAGGATTTGCTGGACAAATCAAGAATACAAAAGAGAAAATAAGCATGTGGCTTGCGAAATGGCGCGAGTAAAAGAGGTGTAAACACGATGAACGTGCCCCGGAGAACGAACGTGACGAAGCTGTCGTCGACGTATATGGCGGAGCATGAAGAGAAAAAGCAAAAGGCGGCGAGAAGGCGGCGGGCTGTCGCTGTCCGTTTGGCTGTTTGGTCGTTATTGTTTGCGATGTTCGCCTCTGCACTTGTCTACACCTTGCATTCGCAGGCGAAGGCGATCAATGCGAAAACGGCGGAGCAACAAAAGCTGAAAGAGGAGCTCGCGAAGCTTGGCCGGCAGGAAAAGCAGCTGAAAGAGGAAATAAAAAAGCTGCATGATGATGACTACATCGCTGAGCTGGCGCGAAAAAAATATTACTTATCGAAAGATGGGGAAATCATTTTCGTCTTGCCGGAAAAATAAGGATGCTTGCGAATGCCCGTTTTACACGGGCGTTCGTCATATTGACACGCATTTTTTTCATTCGCTATAATAAAAAAAACACCATCTTTAAAGCGTTTTAAGGAGGAGCACTTTTTTTATGTCGATTGAAGTAGGCAGCAAGTTACAAGGCAAGGTCACGGGCATTACGAAATTTGGGGCGTTTGTGGAGCTGCCGGAGGGGGTCACTGGACTCGTTCACATTAGCGAGGTAGCCGATAACTATGTCAAAGACATCAACGATCATCTGAAAGTCGGCGATATGGTGTACGTCAAAGTCATCAACGTCGGTCAAGATGGAAAAATCGGCTTGTCCATCCGCAAAGCAAAAGACACGCCTTCTTCGCAGCGGCCGCGCCACCGAAACGACCGCTCCGCGGCGGACAGCTTGGAACAAAAAATCAGCCGGTTCTTAAAAGAGAGTGAGGATCGATTGGCATCGTTGCGCCGTCATACGGAGTCGAAGCGGGGAGGTCGTGGAGCGAGACGGGGGTAACTTGCTGCTGAAAGATTGCTCGAAGGATGACAAATAGAGGAACCCAGCATCCATCGCGATGGATGCTTTTTTGTTTCGATCGTAAAAATACTCGAGCTCTCAAATGTCCGACATGATAACATCCCACGGAAGGATAATGGCGATGAAACCTTTTTCGTCATGAGAGTCTATATGGAACAAGAGAATGCATTTTTCGCCTCTATGTATTGACAATCGTCATCTCCTCCGTTATGATATTAACTGTTGTCACACGGCGGTGTAGCTCAGCTGGCTAGAGCGTACGGTTCATACCCGTGAGGTCGGGGGTTCGATCCCCTCCACCGCCATCAACCATTGAAAACGGCCCGTTGGTCAAGTGGTTAAGACACCGCCCTTTCACGGCGGTAACACGGGTTCGAATCCCGTACGGGTCATCGCAAACGAGCATGCGCCATCAAGCGACATGCTCGTTTTTCTTTTTTGTCTCTTTCTGTCGGAACAAGCCTGTTGACCATGTTTTGCCGTGGAAAACGTCGAACGATTTTTTATTTTTCTCCGTGATTTTGACAAATTCCTGACAATTCAGGCGATATAATAGGGGGTAATAGAAAGCAAAGGAGAGGATCGGGAATGGAAAGAGTAGAAAGAAGGACGGTGCGCCGCAGCATTTCGGAAGTGCCGATTCATGACACGCAGGCAACGGTGTCGCGCTGGATGAGCCATGTGAAACTGCGACTTGGCCATCTGTTCATCCGTCAAGGTTTTTTGCTTCTCCTTGTCGGCTTTTTGCTTGGACGAGCGTTGATTTTATCGAAGCTGACTCCGTTCGCTTTGCCTTTTTTCGTCTCGGTCTATATGCTGAGCCGCGACAAGGCCGCTTTTGCGTTGATTTCGCTGTTGGCCGGCGCTTTGACGCTGTCGTTTGATGTGGCGCTGTTTGTCGGCGTTTCCATTTTTGGCTTCCTCTTTATTTACGGATGGGTGCGGAGGGTGATCAGCGAGTCGTTGAAAATCGTTCCGTTTGTCGTGTTTGTGCTGTCTCTTTCCGCGAAATGGCTGATCTCCTATTATTGGCTCGGGGAGCGGACGGTCTACGGCGTCGCCATGGCGGTCGTCGAGGCTGGGCTGTCGCTTGTATTGACATTGATTTTTATGCAAAGCATCCCGTTGTTGACGGTGCGGAAGCATAAACATGCGCTGCGGGCGGAAGAGATCATTTCGTTGATCATTTTGCTTGCCTCGATGTTGACCGGGATGATCGGCTGGTCCATATATGGCTTATCGCTGGAGAACGTGATGTCGCGCTACCTCGTTTTATTGTTCGCGTTTGTCGCCGGGGCGGCGACCGGCTCGACCGTCGGCGTTGTCACCGGGCTTGTGCTGAGCTTGGCGAACGTCGGCAACTTGTCGGAAATGAGTTTGCTCTCTTTTGCCGGGCTGCTTGGAGGGCTGTTGAAGGAAGGGAGAAAACCCGGGGTGGCGTTTGGTCTCCTCGTTGCGACGCTGCTGCTCGGCTTGTACGGCGAAGGGAAAACTGAACTCATCCCGACGCTGCTTGAATCCGGCATCGCTATTATGCTGTTGTTTGGTACATCCCGTTCACTGACGGAGAAAATCGCCAAATACATTCCCGGCACGGCAGAATATATAAATGAGCAGCAGCAATACGTCCGGAAAATCCGCGATATGACGGCGCAACGCGTATCGCAGTTTTCCAACGTCTTTCAGGCGCTGGCGGAAAGCTTTTCACCCGAACCGCTTCCGGATGCCAATGAATACAGCGATCGTGAAGTCGACTATTTTTTGAGCGAGATTACGGAAAAAACATGCCAAACGTGCTTTAAGAAGGCGCAATGCTGGGCGGACAACTTTAGTACAACCTATGCGTACATGAAGCAAATGATGCGCGAGGCGGACGAAAAAACGTTAGGACAAAACCATCAGTTGCTGCGCGAGTGGGAGCGGTATTGCGTCAAGGCTGGCAAAGTCGTCGACGTGATCGAAAAAGAGATGGTCGCTTATGAAGCTAACCGCAAGCTCAAACGGCAAATTCACGAAAGCCGGAAACTTGTCGCTGAACAGCTGTTGGGCGTTTCGCAAGTGATGGATGACTTTGCTAAAGAAATGCAAAAAGAACAGGAAAACCACTATTTGCAAGAAGAGCAAATTTACCATGCGCTGCAAGAGTTCGGCATCGAAGTCGGCCATGTCGACATTTACAGTTTGGAAAAAGGGAACATCGACATCGAGATGAGCATTCCTTACTGCGACGGGCGCGGCGAGTGTGAAAAATTGATTGCGCCGATGCTGTCGGACATCTTAGGGGAAACGATCGTCGTCAAGCGCGAAGAGTGCGCCGCCTACCCGAACGGTTACTGCCGCGTCGCCTTCGGCTCGACGAAAGCGTTCGTCGTCGAAACGGGTGTCGCGTTCGCCGCTAAAGGAGGGGGATTCATTTCCGGCGACAGCTATGCGACGATTGAGCTTGCCACCGGCAAGTACGCCGTTGCCATCAGCGATGGCATGGGCAACGGGGAGCGGGCGCATGACGAAAGCCGCGAGACGTTGCGCCTGTTGCAAAAGATTTTGCAGACGGGAATGGATGAGTCCATCGCCATTAAGTCCATCAACTCCATTCTGGCGCTGCGGACGACGGAAGACATGTATGCGACGCTCGATTTGGCGATCATCGACTTACAAAACGCGGCGACGAAATTTTTGAAAATCGGCTCGACGCCAAGCTTTATCAAGCGCGGCGACAAAGTGATGAAAGTGGAAGCGAGCAACTTGCCGATGGGCATTATTAAGGAAGTAGAATTTGACGTCGTCACCGAGCAGCTGAAATCAGGAGACTTGCTCATTATGATGAGCGATGGTGTGTTTGAAGGACCGATGAACGTCGAAAATCATGATGTTTGGATGAAGCGGAAAATTCAAGAATTAAAGACGAACGACCCGCAAGAAGTCGCCGATTTGATTATGGAAGAAGTGATCCGCCAATGCGGTGGGGAAATTGAGGACGATATGACCGTCGTCGTCGCCAAAGTGCAGCACAACACGCCGAAATGGGCGACGATTCCAGCGTACATGTATATGAAAAAGGCGCAATAAACGGGGTATAAAAACGTTCCCTCGCGGCGATGATGGTAATACATTCGCCAAGGAGGGGAACGAACGTGCGAACAGGAACGTTGCGGCAAATTTTGCTCATTACCGATGGATGCTCCAACCATGGTGAGGACCCAGCCGCCATGGCAGCGCTGGCTCGCGAGCAAGGCATTACGGTGAACGTGATTGGTGTGTTGGACAAAGATGCGATGGATGAAAGCGGGCGGCGGGAAATTGAAGCGATCGCTGCGGCTGGCGGCGGAATGAGCCAAGTCGTGTATGCGAAACAGCTCTCGCAAACGGTGCAAATGGTGACGCGCCAGGCGATGACCCAGACGCTGCAAGGGCTCGTTAACCGAGAGTTGAAACAAATCCTCGGTTCGGACGTCTCGCTGGAAGACTTGCCGCCGGACAAGCGCGGCCAGGTGATGGAAGTCGTCGACGAACTCGGGGAAACGGTCGCCCTTGATGTGCTCATTTTGATCGATACGAGCGGGAGCATGAAAACGAAGCTGCCGACCGTCAAAGAGGCTCTCGTCGATTTATCGCTCAGCTTAAACGCGCGCATGGGCGAAAACCGCTTTTCCGTGTTCATCTTCCCAGGAAAACGGGCGCACGCCGAAAAAATGATCGACTGGACGCCGAGAATCGAAGAGTTGACTGCTGTCTTTCCGAAATTGGCATCGGGCGGGCTGACGCCGACCGGACCGGCGTTGCGCGAGGCGATTGCCTATTTTGACCGCAAAAGGTCGCTAAGGAGCTGGATCAGCGGTGGCGATGAGCCATACATCGAAGAATCGTCTTTGTAACTTGCCGACCGGCACGGTCGTTACCGGCAAATGGCACGGCCGTTCGTATCGGTTGCTGCGGCGGCTCGGCAGCGGGGCGAACGGCGTCGTCTATTTGGCGGAGAGCGGCCGGACTCGTGTCGCTGTCAAGCTGAGCGATGACTATGCGTCGTTGGCGTCGGAAATGAATATATTGCGCCGTTTTTCCAAGGTCCAGGGAGCCGCCCTCGGGCCTTCTTTGCTGGAAGCCGATGATTGGCAAAGCCCGTTTGCGCGGGAAACGATTCCGTTTTATGTGATGGAGTATATTGAAGGAGAGAATTTCGCTTCTTTTATCCGCCGCCGCGGAAAAGAGTGGGCGCCGGTGCTCGTTGTGCAGCTGTTGTCGGTGCTCGAGCGGCTTCATCAAGAAGGATGGGTGTTCGGCGATTTAAAGCCGGACAATTTGATCATCACCGGGCCGCCGCCGTCGGTTCGGCTGCTTGACGTGGGCGGGACGACGATGCAAGGAAGGGCGGTGAAAGAGTTCACCGAGCTGTATGACCGAGGCTATTGGGGGCTCGGGTCGCGCAAAGCGGAACCATCCTACGACTTGTTTGCCGCGGCGATGGTAATGATTTCTTCCTGCTGCCCGGGACCGATTGAGAAAAAAGGCGACGGGCGGGCGCAGCTGTTGGCCATCATCGAAGCGGACCGCTTTTTGGCTCAATACAAGGATGTCTTGCAAAAGGCGCTTGACGGCCGATATCAGAAGGCGGCCGATATGCGCCGCGACTTATTGGCCGCTTCTTCGCGCCAGACATCGACGAAAAATGAAAGAAAGGCGGCGCCAGGCCGCCGGTCGAGGCGGCAGGCGAAACGGCGCGGCAAAGCGAGAGGGATTGTCGAAACGGTGGTCATCGCCGCAGCGCTGCTTGGTGCCTACGGCCTTTATATATACTGGCAGCTGGCGATGTGATTTATGATAAAATGTTTTTGAGAAAACAGGGCGGACGTGTTACGATGAAGCTGAACGAAACGCAAAGAGGTTGGCTCGGATGATCGACAAAGTGCGCGCTTTTATTGACAGGCATCAGTTGCTTTCAGAAGGAGCGACGGTCATCGTCGGCGTTTCCGGAGGCCCGGACTCGCTTGCGTTGTTGCACGTTTTTTTATCTTTGCGCGACAAATGGAAGCTTCAGGTCATAGCGGCCCATGTTGACCATATGTTTCGCGGTCGGGAATCGGAAGAAGAGATGGAGTTTGTGAAACATTTTTGCGCGGAGCGCCGTATTTTATGTGAGACGGCGCAAATCGACGTTCCGGCTTTTCAGCGCCGCACGGGCCTTGGCGCCCAGGAGGCGGCGCGCATCTGCCGCTACCGCTTTTTTGCTGAACTGATGGAAAAGCATCAAGCGGGGTACGTCGCCGTAGGTCATCATGGCGACGATCAAGTTGAGACGATTTTAATGCGGCTTGTGCGCGGCAGCACAAGCAAAGGATACGCCGGCATTCCCGTCAAACGGCCGTTTCATGGCGGCTATCTCATCCGTCCGTTTTTGGCCGTCAGCCGGGCGGAGATTGAAGCGTATTGCCGAGAGGCGGGGCTTTCTCCGCGCCGCGACCCAAGCAATGAGAAAGACGATTATACGCGCAACCGGTTCCGCCATCATATCGTCCCGCTGCTCAGGCAGGAAAACCCGCGCTTGCATGAGCGCTTCCAGCAATACAGTGAAATGATGGCGGAAGATGAGCAGTTTCTGGAGGAATTAGCTGCGGACGCGCTGAATAAAGTAATGGAAAAACGGCATCGCGATGCGGTGCTTTCCATCGATCCGTTTTTGGCGCTGCCGCGGCCGTTGCAGCGCCGGGTGTTGCAGCTATTGCTTCTTCGTCTTTACGGCAGCGTTCCGCCGGCATTAACTTCGGTACATATCGGCCATATACTGATGCTTTGTGAGCGCGGCCGCCCTTCCGGAATGCTCGATTTGCCGAAAGGACTCAAAGTGATTCGTTTGTACGACCGCTGTTTGTTTACCTTCGACGCAGAAAGCGGCGAGAAAGGCTATCGGTTCGAATTGGCGGTTCCGGCGCTATTGCCTCTCCCAAACGGTTATGCAATCATCAGTAAATTTGGGGAACACTATCCAAGAAGGAAGGCAGGGAACGATTGGTTCGTCGTGGATCCCGCTTCCGTCTCCTTGCCGCTTCGCGTGCGGACGCGCCGGCGCGGCGACCGGATTGTGCTCAAGGGGGCAGGAGGCACGAAAAAGATTAAAGAAATTTTCATTGAAGCAAAAATTCCGCGGATGGAAAGGGATCGCTGGCCGATCGTCGAAGATGCCGACGGCCGCATCCTTTGGGTGCCCGGCCTGAAAAAGTCGGCGTTTGAAGCGCAAAACCGCGGGCAAGCTCGCTATATTTTGCTTCATTATCAAGCGATGAACAGCTAGGAGGAAAAAAGATGGGGATGAAAGATGATATTCAAAAAGTATTGATCACCGAAGAGGAAATTCAGGCAAAAGTGAAAGAACTGGGCGGTTTGCTGACAAAAGAATATGAAGGCCGTTTTCCGCTCGCCGTCGGCGTCCTCAAAGGGGCGATGCCGTTTATGGCCGATTTGCTCAAACATATTGATACATATTTGGAAATGGATTTTATGGACGTATCGAGCTATGGCAATGCGACCGTTTCATCTGGCGAAGTAAAGATCGTCAAAGACTTGAACACATCGGTCGAAGGACGCGATATTTTGATCATTGAGGATATTATTGACAGCGGGCTGACGCTCAGCTATTTGGTCGACTTGTTCCGCTATCGGAAGGCGAATTCGATCAAAATCGTCACGCTCCTTGACAAGCCGTCCGGACGGAAGGCGGACATTCAAGCCGATTACACTGGATTTACCGTCCCGGATGAATTCGTCGTCGGCTACGGGCTCGATTACGCGGAAAAATACCGCAACCTCCCGTTTATCGGCGTCTTAAAGCCGGAAGTGTACCAGAAGTAGAACGGTTGCTGTGCGCCGGCCGAATTGTTTGTATTTCAACAAATTTCTATGATAGTATTGAGTATAGTGTGTTTCATATGGGAGGAGGCAAGAAATGAACCGGATTTTCCGCAATACCATCTTTTATTTGCTGATTTTCCTCGTCGTGATCGGCGTCGTCAGCTTTTTTAACGGCACGAACCAGCGAACCGAGCCGATGACGTACGATGCGTTCATCACTCACTTGGAAAACGGGGATGTCAAGTCGTTTTCCATTAAGCCGGAGCGCGGCGTATATGAAATCAAAGGACAGTTGAAAACATATAGCGAAGGGCAGTACTTTTCTACCTATGTCATGAACAGCGACAAAGTGCTTGACCGCATCGATGCGGCGGCGGCGCGGACGCGGGTGGAAGTCGTGCCAGCGGACGAAACGAGCGGATGGGTGACGTTTTTCACCTCCATCATCCCGTTTGTCATTATTTTTATTTTGTTCTTCTTCCTGCTGAACCAAGCCCAAGGCGGCGGCAGCCGAGTGATGAATTTCGGCAAAAGCCGGGCGCGCCTGTATACGGATGACAAGCGGAAAGTCCGTTTCCGCGATGTGGCTGGGGCGGACGAGGAGAAAGAAGAGCTCGTGGAAATTGTCGAGTTTTTAAAAGACCCGCGCAAGTTTGTGGAACTTGGCGCCCGCATTCCGAAAGGGGTATTGCTCGTCGGACCGCCGGGAACCGGGAAGACGTTGTTGGCGCGCGCGGTTGCCGGGGAAGCGGGTGTGCCGTTTTTCTCGATCAGCGGTTCCGATTTCGTGGAAATGTTCGTTGGGGTCGGGGCATCGCGCGTGCGCGACTTGTTTGAAACGGCGAAAAAAAATGCTCCGTGCATCATTTTTATCGATGAAATTGACGCGGTCGGCCGCCAGCGCGGCGCCGGCCTTGGCGGCGGGCATGACGAACGCGAGCAGACGCTCAACCAGCTGCTTGTGGAAATGGACGGTTTCAACGGCAATGAAGGGATCATTATTATCGCGGCGACGAACCGACCGGACATTTTAGACCCGGCATTGTTGCGCCCGGGACGCTTCGACCGGCAAATTACCGTCGACCGGCCGGATGTAAAAGGGCGTGAAGCGGTGTTGCGCGTGCACGCTCGCAACAAGCCGCTTGATGAGTCGGTCGACTTGAAGACGATCGCGATGCGGACGCCGGGGTTTTCCGGCGCCGACTTGGAAAACTTGCTGAATGAGGCGGCGCTCGTTGCGGCGCGCCGCAATAAAAAGAAAATCGATATGAGCGATATTGATGAGGCGACGGACCGCGTCATCGCTGGCCCGGCGAAAAAAAGCCGCGTCATTTCGGAAAAAGAGCGGCGCATTGTCGCCTTTCACGAAGCCGGGCATACGGTCATCGGCATGGTGCTCGCCGATGCGGAAATGGTGCATAAAGTGACGATCGTGCCGCGCGGCCAAGCCGGCGGCTATGCGGTGATGCTGCCGAAAGAAGACCGCTACTTTATGACGAAAGCCGAACTGATGGATAAAATCACCGGATTGCTTGGCGGGCGCGTCGCCGAGGAAATCGTGTTCAATGAAGTGAGCACAGGGGCCCATAACGATTTTCAGCGGGCGACGAACATCGCGCGCCGGATGGTGACGGAGTTTGGCATGAGCGACAAGCTCGGTCCCCTTCAATTCGGCCAACCGAGCGGGCAAGTGTTTTTAGGCCGCGATTTGCATAACGAACAAAACTACAGCGACAAAATCGCTTATGAAATTGACTTGGAGATTCAGCGCATCATTAAAGAGTGCTATGAAAAAGCGAAACAAATTTTGACCCAGCATCGCGACAAATTGGATTTGATCGCCAACACGCTGTTAGAAGTCGAGACGCTCGATGCTGAGCAAATTAAACATTTGTTCGAACATGGCACGTTGCCGCCGGACCGCAACGGAAACAACGGGGCTGATAAAGATAAAGGCGACGTGAAAATTAACATTCAAAAGAAAGAAGAGTAATCGATGTCTCTTTTGGAGACATCTTTTTTTGTTGGCCGCCCAAGGAAGAAGGTGTTTTTTTCGCAAGTATGATATGATAAAGAAGGGAATTTATCGAGGAAAAGCGAGGAATGAAGCGATGATTTTTGTGTTGGATGTCGGCAATACAAACACGGTGTTAGGGGTGTATGACGGCGATGAACTGAAGCATCATTGGCGCATTGAGACGAGCCGGGCGAAAACGGAAGACGAATACGGCATGACGATCAAAGCGCTCTTGAATCATGTCGGCCTGCAGTTTTCTGACATTCATGGCATTATCATTTCCTCGGTTGTGCCACCGATCATGTTTGCCCTTGAACGCATGTGCTTAAAATATTTCCACATCAAGCCGCTTGTCGTCGGTCCGGGCATTAAAACCGGGCTTGACATTAAATACGATAATCCGCGCGAGGTGGGCGCCGACCGGATCGTCAACGCGGTCGCTGGCATCCATTTGTACGGCAGCCCGCTCATTATCGTCGACTTTGGCACGGCAACGACGTATTGTTATATTAATGAACATAAACAATATATGGGAGGGGCCATTGCCCCGGGAATTATGATCTCGACGGAGGCTCTGTTTGCGCGAGCGGCGAAATTGCCGCGCATTGAAATCGCCCGTCCGGATGATATCATCGGCAAAAATACGGTCAGCGCCATGCAAGCCGGCATTTTGTACGGCTATGTCGGACAAGTGGAAGGCATCGTGTCGCGAATGAAGGCGAAAAGCAAAGTTCCGCCGAAGGTGATTGCCACCGGCGGTCTCGCGCCGCTTATTGCCAGCGAATCGGACGTCATTGATGTCGTTGATCCATTTTTGACGCTGACCGGCTTAAAACTGTTGTATGAGAAAAACACCGAGAAAAAAGGATGAAGGGTTTGATGACGATGGGAGACTATTTAGTGAAAGCGCTCGCTTACGATGGACAAGTGAGAGCGTATGCCGCAAGAACGACGGAAACCGTCGCCGAGGCGCAGCGCCGCCATCAAACATGGCCGACCGCCTCAGCGGCCCTTGGCCGGGCGTTGACCGCCGGCGTCATGATGGGGGCGATGCTGAAAGGAGAGGAAACGTTGACGATTAAAATTGACGGCGGCGGCCCAATTGGCGTCATTTTGGTCGACAGCAATGCCAAAGGGGAAGTGCGTGGATACGTAACGAATCCGCACGTACATTTTGAGCTGAACGAGCATGGGAAGCTCGATGTCGCCCGGGCGGTCGGCAAAAATGGGATGTTGACGGTCGTGAAGGATCTTGGCCTGCGCGACTTTTTCACCGGACAAGTGCCGCTTATCTCCGGGGAACTTGGCGATGATTTTACGTATTATTTTGCTTCATCCGAGCAAATCCCGTCGTCGGTCGGCGTCGGGGTGCTCGTCAATCCCGACCATACAATCCGGGCGGCCGGGGGATTTATCATCCAGTTGATGCCTGGGACGGAGGAAAGCACGATCATTCGCATTGAAGAGCGGCTGAAACAAATTCCGCCTGTATCGCGCATGATTGAAAGCGGACTCGGACCGGAGCAAATGCTCGAGCAGCTGTTGGGCGACGGCGGTGTGCGCGTGCTGGAAACGATGCCGGTGTCATTCGTCTGCCGCTGCTCGCGCGAGCGGATCGCTGATGCCCTTATCAGCCTTGGCCCGGAGGAAATCGAAGACATCATCGAAAAAGAAGGGCAGGCGGAGGCTTCGTGTCATTTTTGCAATGAAACATACCATTTCGACAAAGCCGAGCTGGAACAGTTGAAACAACTAGCAAAAAAAGAATGAAAACAGTAAAATGATTGACAATTACGCCAATAACTGATACATTGGAGACAAATTCGATAAAATTAATAGGGATTAGGGGTGGAACAATGGCACGCACAGTCAACTCGATAACCGAATTGATCGGTGATACGCCGGCTGTGAAACTGAACCGCATCGTAGATGAGGACAGCGCGGATGTGTATTTGAAACTGGAATTTATGAACCCGGGCAGCAGCGTCAAAGACCGGATCGCATTGGCGATGATTGAGGCAGCAGAAAAAGAGGGAAAACTGAAGCCGGGCGATACGATCGTCGAGCCGACAAGCGGCAACACCGGGATCGGTCTGGCGATGGTGGCAGCGGCGAAAGGGTATAAAGCGGTGCTAGTCATGCCGGATACGATGAGCTTGGAGCGCCGCAACCTGTTGCGGGCGTATGGAGCGGAGCTGGTGCTCACGCCGGGTGCGCAAGGAATGCGCGGGGCCATTGCAAAGGCCGAAGAGCTCGTCCGCGAGCATGGCTACTTTATGCCGCAGCAATTTAAAAACGAAGCGAACCCGGAAATCCACCGTTTGACGACCGGGAAAGAAATCGTGGAGCAAATGGGCGATCAGCTCGATGCGTTCGTTGCCGGCGTCGGCACGGGCGGAACGATTACAGGGGCCGGCCAAGTGTTGCGCGAAACATATCCGAACATTAAAATTTACGCCGTTGAGCCGGCCGATTCGCCGGTCTTGTCGGGCGGAAAACCTGGTCCGCATAAAATTCAAGGGATCGGCGCTGGCTTTGTTCCGGATATTTTGGATACGAGCATTTATGACGGGGTCATTACGGTAACGACGGAAGAAGCGTTTGCAGCAGCCCGCCGCGCGGCCCGCGAGGAAGGCATTCTCGGCGGCATTTCGTCCGGCGCTGCGATTCATGCGGCGTTGAAAGTGGCGAAAGAGCTCGGCAAAGGGAAAAAAGTGCTCGCCATCATCCCGAGCAACGGCGAACGCTATTTGAGCACGCCGCTTTACCAATTTGAAGACTAAACCGTCTTTTTCGGCAGGGGCAACCCTGTCGAATTTTTTTACGTTCCTAGTGATATGAATGGACAATCATTGTACAATATAAAGTAACTATGGACATCGTAAGGAGCTGACCAAGATGGAACAGCGGCGCAGGCGATTGAGGCGGACGCTCGATTATCGCGGGCGGGATTGGTTCCGCCGATACGAACAGCTGGCTTATAACCGGCCTCATCATGTGTTGCTTGAGAGCGGCCAAGGAGGAAGATACAGCATTATCGGCCTTGACCCGATCGGGGTGATTCGCGCTGCCGAGCGGCAGCTCGTCATCAAACACCGCGGGGCTGAAACGGTGCTCGATGGCCCGCCGCTTGAAGGGCTCCGGCAATGGTTTCGGCGTTTCGCCGTGCCGGATGAGGGAGAGCCGTTGCCTTGCCAAGGCGGGCTGATCGGTTTCATTAGCTATGATGCGGTTCGCTATCTGGAACGGCTTCCGATGCTTGCCCAAGATGATTTGCAGCTGCCGCTTATGTATTTTTTCCTCTTTGACGATGTGGCGATTTATGACCACCAAACCGAGCAGCTTCATTTGCTGGCCTACGCGGATGAAGGAGAGGAAGACGAAGCAAACCGGCGGCTTGCGCGGCATGCACGGATGTGGATCGAGGAGCGGAACGAGGCGCCGGTCTGGCCGCCTGCCGTTTCGGAAGCTGCGCCGTCTGTTTCGATGGCAAAAGAGCAATTTATGGATGCGGTTCGCCGTGTGCAACGCTATATTGCAGCGGGCGATGTGTTCCAAGTCAATTTGTCGGTGCGCCAGTCGCAGCCGCTGTTGACGCACCCATTTGCCGTCTACAAGCAGCTGCGGACCCTTAATCCGTCACCTTATATGGCATATTTGCATACTCCGGAATTTCAAGTCGTCAGCGGCTCGCCGGAGCTGCTCGTCCGCAAGCGGGGGTTGCGCCTTGAGACGCGCCCGATCGCCGGCACACGTTCGCGCGGCCGCACGAAAGCGGAAGACGAGCAGATCG
The DNA here is from genome assembly GCF_001544315.1 of Geobacillus jurassicus NBRC 107829. GTDB lineage: Bacteria > Bacillota > Bacilli > Bacillales > Anoxybacillaceae > Geobacillus > Geobacillus jurassicus. The sequence continues at coordinate 8,364 of NZ_BCQG01000023.1, read as the reverse complement.
CCCGTAGACTGCTCGCGAGTGAAAAAGAACAGGCCGAGCACGCCATGCTCGTCGATCTTGAACGAAATGACCTTGGGCGCGTCTGTGCATACGGGACGGTTCGTGTGGATGAATGGATGACCGTCGAAAAATATTCCCATGTCATGCATATTGTTTCTCACGTATCGGGCATCATGGCGCCAGAGCACGACGCGTTCTCGGTCATTCGCGCCATGTTTCCCGGCGGGACGATCACCGGCGCCCCGAAAGTGCGGACAATGGAAATTATTGAAGAATTGGAACCGGTCCGCCGCGGCTTGTACACAGGCTCGATCGGTTGGATCGATTTTCAAGGGAACATGGAGCTGAACATCGCCATCCGAACGATGATCGTCAAAGACGGATTGGCGCACGTGCAAGCAGGAGCGGGCATTGTGATTGATTCGAATCCGCAGCACGAGTACCAAGAATGCCTGAAGAAAGCGGCCGCCCTTTGGAAAGCGAAAGAGCTGAGCGAAGCAGAGACACTATTTCGGAGCATGAGGTGAGAAAGATGATCGTCATGATCGATAACTATGACTCATTTACGTACAATTTGGTGCAATATTTGGGCGTGTTGGGCGAAGAGCTGATCGTCAAGCGAAATGATGAAATTACGGTGGCTGAAATCGAACAGCTTCGCCCCGACTTTATCATGATTTCCCCTGGTCCGTGCACACCGAATGAGGCAGGCGTCAGCCTGGAGGTCATCGACCGCTTTGCCGGCCAAATTCCGATTTTCGGTGTCTGTCTCGGCCATCAAGCCATCGCCCAGGCGTTTGGCGGCCGCGTTGTCCGCGCCCCGAGGCTGATGCACGGAAAAACGTCGTCCGTCTACCATGACGGGGAAACGATTTTCCGCGGCGTGCCGAACCCGTTTACAGCGACGCGTTACCATTCCTTGATCGTCGAGAAAGAGACGCTTCCGGACTGTTTCGTCGTGTCGGCTTGGACGGAAGAGGATGAAGTGATGGCCATTCGCCATAAAACGCTTCCGGTGGAAGGCGTGCAGTTTCATCCGGAATCGATTATGACCAGCCATGGGATGCAGCTGTTGAAAAACTTTATCGACACGTATAAAAAGGCGTGACAGCCATGTACGTGTATATCAACGGCGCGGTCGTTCCGAGTGAAGAAGCTCGGCTATCAGCGTTTGATCACGGTTTTTTATACGGGCTCGGCTTATTTGAAACATTCCGCACGTACGGCGGCCACCCCTTTTTGCTTGACGATCATTTGGCGCGGTTGAACAAAGGGCTGTCTGAGCTTCACATCAAAAGGCAGTTCGGCCGCACCGAAGCAATGGCGATCATCGAGCAGTTGCTCGAGGCCAACGGCTTGCGCGACGCTTATGTGCGCTTTAATGTATCGGCCGGGGTCGGTGATCTCGGTTTGCCGATCGAAAGTTACCGAAACCCGACCGTCATCGTCTATATGAAGCCGTTGCCGCCGCCCGCCCCTCCGGAAGGAAAAGAAGGGGTGGTGCTCGGGACGCGAAGAAACAGCCCGGAAGGCATTGAGCGACTAAAGTCGCACCATTATTTAAACAATATGATCGGGAGATGGGAGCTTGGGTCTCGACCTCATGCAGAAGGAATTTTTTTGAATTCAGACGGTGCGGTAGCAGAGGGGATCGTTTCCAATATTTTTTGGGTGAAAGACGGCATCGTTTACACCCCGACGCCGGCGGTCGGCATACTAAACGGCATCACCAGGCAATTCGTCATGGCCTTGCTCAATCAGTTGCACATCCCGGTGGAAGAAGGGGTATATCCGTTGTCCCACTTGCTGCAGGCGGATGAAGCATTTATCACGAATTCTGTGCAGGAAATCGTGCCGCTTCACCGCATCGGCCGTCGCATTTACCAAGGAAAAAATGGGCCGGTGACCCGTGAGTTGCAGCATCATTACCGCCGCTTTACCGATACGTTATGGACGAGGAACGAATTGGCAGAAAGGATGAAACAATGATGACAACATTGACGCGTTCCCTTGTGCTTCAATGCCGCGGGCATGAGCTTGACTTGCGCAAAAAAACGTTGATCATGGGCATTGTGAACGTCACGCCCGATTCGTTTTCCGACGGCGGCCGGTTTTACGACGTCGAAAAAGCGGTCGAGCATGCGAAGCGGCTTGTGGCGGAAGGGGCGGACATCATCGATATCGGCGGCGAATCGACCCGCCCAGGAGCGGAGCCGGTGCCGCTTGATGAAGAATTGCGCCGCGTCATCCCAGCGGTCAAAGCGATTGCCAAGGCGGTGAATGTGCCGATCTCCATTGACACGTACAAAGCGGAAGTGGCGCGGCAAGCGATAGAAGTCGGAGCGCACATCATCAATGACATCTGGGGAGCAAAAGCGGACCCTGATATGGCCCGCGTCGCCGCCGCCTACGACGCGCCGATCATTTTAATGCACAACCGCCATGATATGGCGTATCGCAACTTGATTTCCGACATGATCGCCGATTTGAAAGAAAGCATTCGCATCGCCAAAGAAGCGGGTGTGAAAGATGAGAATATTATTTTAGATCCGGGGATCGGCTTCGCCAAAACAGTCGAGCATAACTTGGAAGTGATGCGGCGTCTCGATGAATTTGCCGCTCTTGGTTATCCGCTTTTGCTCGGCACATCGCGCAAACGATTTATCGGCCATGTGCTCGACGTCCCGGTCGAGGAGCGGGTTGAAGGGACAGGAGCGACCGTTTGCCTCGGTATTGTCAAAGGAGCGCATATCGTCCGCGTCCACGATGTATTGCCGATCGCCCGCATGGCGAAAATGATGGATGCCATGCTCGGGAAGGGAGAGAACGGCCATCGATAAAATCTACGTGCAAGGGATGGAATTTTACGGCTACCATGGGGTGCTTCGCGAGGAAAACATTCTCGGCCAGCGATTTTTGGTCGATGTGACGTTGGAGCTCGACTTGCAACCCGCCGGGCGGAGCGATCGTCTTGAACATACCGTCAACTATGCCGAGGTGTACGAACGCTGCCGGATGATCGTTGAGGAGCGGACGTTCGCCTTGATCGAAGCGGTCGCTGAAGCGATTGCCGCTGATTTGCTCTCGGCCTTTCCCGCTGTTCAGCGTTGCATTGTCAAAGTGACGAAGCCGAATCCACCGATTCGCGGCCATTATCAACATGTCGCGGTCGAAATTGATAGGGGGCGTTAAATGGAAAACATCGCATATATCGCTTTGGGCTCGAACTTGGGAGATCGTGTTTCTTATTTGCGTGATGCCATTAGGGTGCTCCATCACCATGAGGGAATTTCTGTCACATCGAGTTCGTCTATTTATGAAACCGATCCGGTCGGCTACGTCAACCAAGGCAAGTTTTTAAACATGGTGATCGAGGTGGCGACGTCGTTGTCGCCGTTTGCCTTGCTTGACGCAACCCAACAAATTGAACAGCGGTTTGGAAGAAAACGGGAAATTCGCTGGGGGCCGCGGACGTTAGACCTTGACATTTTGCTGTATAATCATGAAAATATTGAAACAGAGCAGCTGACGATCCCGCACCCGCGCATGGCGGAGCGGGCGTTCGTGCTCATCCCGTTGTTGGAAGTCAACTCCCATGTGGCAATACCGAACCTTTCCGAACCGTTAATCGACATTATTGGACGACTACCTGACAAAAAAGGAGTTCGTGTATGGAAGCTGAGAGATGGGGAAGACGTATTCGCGCTTTTCGAAAGCTGAAAGGATATACGCAAGAAAGACTGGCGAAAGAACTTGGCATTTCCGTATCGATCCTTGGCGAAATTGAACGGGGCAATCGGATGCCGTCCGATTCGCTCGTTGGACAAATCGCCGAACGGCTGAACATATCGGTGGAGGAACTGTCGCCGCCGAAACTCGAATCGAACAAGTAGAAAGGAGGCATCTTCGATGTTTCGCATTGGCGATGTCGAAATTAAAAACCGCGTCGTGCTCGCTCCGATGGCAGGCGTATGCAACTCGGCGTTCCGCCTGACCGTCAAAGAATTCGGCGCCGGACTTGTATGCGCCGAGATGGTGAGCGACAAAGGAATCGTATACAACAACGAAAAGACGTTAAACATGTTATATATCGATGAAAGGGAAAAGCCGATTAGCTTGCAAATTTTCGGCGGCGAAAAAGAAACGCTTGTCAAAGCGGCGAAATTTGTCGATAAAAATACGAATGCGGATATCATCGATATCAATATGGGTTGCCCAGTGCCGAAAATTACGAATTGTGACGCTGGAGCGAAATGGCTGCTTGACCCGAATAAAATTTACGATGTCGTCGCCGCCATCGTCGATGCCGTTGAAAAACCGGTCACGGTGAAAATGCGGATCGGTTGGGATGAAAAGCACATTTACGCCGTCGAAAACGCGCAAGCGGTCGAACGCGCCGGCGGCAAGGCCGTCGCCGTGCACGGACGGACAAGGGTGCAAATGTATGAAGGAAAAGCGGACTGGAACATCATCAAACAAGTGAAGGAAGCCGTCAACATCCCGGTCATCGGCAACGGCGATGTCAAAACGCCGCAAGATGCGAAGCGGATGCTGGAAGAAACAGGAGTCGACGGTGTCATGATCGGACGGGCGGCGCTCGGCAACCCGTGGATGATCTACCGCACGGTCCGCTATTTAGAAACCGGGGAGCTCATTCCGGAACCGACGCCGAGGGAAAAAATCGACGTCTGCCTGTTGCATTTGGACCGCTTAATTGCCTTAAAAGGCGAGTATATCGCTGTGAAAGAGATGCGTAAACATGCTGCTTGGTATTTAAAAGGCATTCGCGGCGCAGCGAAAATCCGCAACGCCATCAATGAATGCGAAACGCGGGACGAACTGGCCGCACTGTTGCTTCGCGTAGCGGAAGAAGCGGAAGCCCAAGCAGCGGCGAACGCCCAAGCCGTTTAAACGACGAAAGGACATTCATGCCGCGGAGGACTGCCAGCGAGCGCTGGCAGTATTTTTCGTCAAAAATCGCTAAATGGAGTGAAGGAAACATGAGCCACGAAGAATTGAATGACCAACTGCGCGTCCGCAGGGAAAAGCTGAAAAAAATTGAGGAATTGGGTGTCGACCCGTTTGGCAAACGATTCGAGCGCACCCATAAAGCGCAAGAGCTGTTTGAACTATACGGCGATTTATCGAAAGAGGAGCTTGAAGAAAAACAAATCGAAGTTGCCGTTGCCGGCCGCATCATGACCAAGCGTGGCAAAGGGAAAGCCGGGTTCGCCCATATCCAGGACGTCACCGGACAAATCCAAATTTACGTCCGTCAAGACGATGTCGGCGAACAGCAATACGAGCTGTTTAAAATCTCTGACCTTGGCGATATCGTCGGTGTGCGCGGCACGATGTTTAAAACAAAAGTCGGTGAACTTTCCATCAAAGTGTCGTCATACGAATTTTTGACGAAGGCGCTGCGTCCATTGCCGGAAAAATACCATGGGTTGAGAGACATTGAGCAACGCTATCGCCAGCGTTATCTCGATTTAATTATGAATCCGGAGAGCAAAAAGACGTTCATCACCCGCAGTTTAATCATCCAATCGATGCGGCGGTATCTCGACAGCCATGGCTATTTGGAAGTTGAAACGCCGATGATGCATGCTGTGGCTGGCGGCGCCGCGGCGCGCCCATTCATTACGCATCATAACGCATTGGATATGACCCTTTATATGCGAATCGCCATCGAGCTCCATTTAAAGCGGCTCATCGTCGGCGGTTTGGAAAAAGTGTATGAAATCGGCCGCGTCTTTCGGAACGAAGGCATTTCCACCCGCCATAATCCGGAGTTTACGATGCTTGAATTGTACGAGGCGTACGCCGATTTCCGCGATATCATGAAACTGACAGAAAACTTGATCGCCCATATTGCCGCTGAAGTGCTTGGAACAACGAAAGTTCAATACGGTGAGCATATCGTCGACTTGACGCCTGAATGGCGGCGTCTCCATATGGTTGATGCGATCAAAGAATATGTCGGCGTCGACTTTTGGCGGCAGATGAGCGACGAAGAGGCGCGGGAGCTGGCGAAAGAACATGGAGTTGAAGTCGCCCCACATATGACGTTTGGCCATATTGTCAACGAATTTTTTGAACAAAAAGTGGAGTCGCATCTCATCCAGCCGACGTTCATTTACGGCCATCCGGTTGAAATTTCGCCGTTGGCCAAGAAAAACCCGGACGACCCGCGCTTTACCGACCGATTTGAGCTGTTTATCGTCGGCCGTGAACATGCGAACGCCTTTACCGAACTGAACGATCCGATCGATCAGCGCCAGCGCTTCGAAGCGCAGCTGAAAGAACGGGAACAAGGAAACGATGAAGCGCATGAAATGGACGAAGACTTCCTTGAAGCGCTCGAGTACGGCATGCCGCCGACAGGCGGGCTCGGCATCGGCGTCGACCGTCTGGTCATGCTGCTGACGAACTCGCCGTCGATCCGCGACGTGCTGCTCTTCCCGCAAATGCGACATAAATAAACCATGATCGCCTCCTGCAAAAGCGGACCGCGGGAGGCGATTTATCATCTCTAACCGAGAAGCCCCCCACTTCAACACGATCAGCGTAAGTGGGGACAGCAGAAACGTGGGGCGCACGGGGATGGCTTGGTCAACAACCTGCCGTGGGGCAGGTGTTCCCAAGAATCTCCCACCTCTCAGCGTTTGCGTAGATGGGAGAGCGTTCAATTTTAAAAAGCTATTGACTTTCGATAAGGAGATATATAAAATGAACATCGCCGCTTTCCTGAAAAACAAACGCTATAAGATGAGTTGACAAGCCATCTTCAACGTGTTATACTATGATAGCGCGTTGAAACGACAACACTAGTCGCCAAAAACTAAGACCTATTGACAAATAAATAAATTTAATTACAATATAAGTTGTCTGTTGATTGCTTAGTGGTGATAGCGGAGGGGAAACACCCGTTCCCATCCCGAACACGGAAGTTAAGCCCTCCAGCGCCGATGGTAGTTGGGGCCAGCGCCCCTGCAAGAGTAGGTCGCTGCTAGGCAATCCCGTGGAGGATTAGCTCAGCTGGGAGAGCACTTGCCTTACAAGCAAGGGGTCGGCGGTTCGATCCCGTCATCCTCCACCATTGTTTTATTATGAACCATTAGTTTGGTAACGAGGATTGCATCCTCGAACTCGCCCCGAGTTGCCCCGACGCACCTATCATCCTCGAATCAGCTAGTAGAGGAAGGGACATCGTTCGCTTGGGGTATTGTCTAATCATGAGCCATTAACTCAGTAACGAGCGATACATCGTCGAAACGGTTGCGAGTTGCCTCGACGCATCCAGCATCTTTGAATCAGCTGGCAGAGGAAGAGGCAGGTAGAGCTAAGCAACACTTTGAGTGTTATCTGAACCATGAGCCATTAGCTCAGTAGGTAGAGCAACGAGCGAAGCATCTTCGAATTTGCTTCGAGTTGTCCCGACGCATACGACTTCCTTGAATGGGCTGGTAGAGGAAGGGACATCGTAGGTTGTGAGTGTATACTTAAACTATGAGCCATTAGCTCAGTAGGTAGAGCATCTGACTTTTAATCAGAGGGTCGGAGGTTCGAGTCCTCCATGGCTCACCACAATTGATTCGCGGGTGTGGCGGAATTGGCAGACGCGCTAGATTCAGGGTCTAGTGCCCTTTACGGGCGTGGGGGTTCGAGTCCCTTCACCCGCATGTTGATTCGAGCGGAAGTAGTTCAGTGGTAGAACACCACCTTGCCAAGGTGGGGGTCGCGGGTTCGAGTCCCGTCTTCCGCTCCATTTATTTGCCCATTTAGCCGGGGTGGCGGAATTGGCAGACGCACAGGACTTAAAATCCTGGGGTAGGTAACTACCGTGCCGGTTCGAGTCCGGCCCTCGGCACTTGCGCTCGTAGCTCAATTGGATAGAGCATCTGACTACGGATCAGAAGGTTAGGGGTTCGAATCCTCTCGAGCGCGTTAGCGGGAAGTAGCTCAGTTTGGTAGAGCACATGGTTTGGGACCATGGGGTCGCAGGTTCAAATCCTGTCTTCCCGATATTGGACATATGGGGCCTTAGCTCAGCTGGGAGAGCGCCTGCTTTGCACGCAGGAGGTCATCGGTTCGATCCCGATAGGCTCCACTGTTGCTTTATGCCTGTGCCTACCGCTTGCAAGGGAATTTGAGGGCGTGAGGTTCCTCGGTAGGATTGCAGAGAAGCAAACTGAAGCAGCAACCTTGCGTCTGCGTCTGCAAGTGAACTCAGAGAAGCTGGATTCCTCGACGCAAGACTGCAACGAAGCAAGTTCAAGAAGAGGTCTCGTTCCTTGGAAACTGAACGAAACGAAGCGCGTGCGCCACGGCGCTTTTGGCGTCTGTGGCGTGAAATTAGCC
>NZ_BCQG01000022.1 GCF_001544315.1 Geobacillus jurassicus NBRC 107829 | reverse complement strand
CACGCTGAGGCTCAACTAGCACCACGGGTTTAACAAGATTTTTTCGTAATGAATTTGAGCACTACTCTTGTTATTTAAAAATTGAGGGAGGCATAAGGATGAAAAGTTTACGCTTGAAAATATTAAGTGCTGCATTGCTATCTAATTTATTTTTAATAGCGGTTTGTACATTCACGATCTTCGAACTTTATCAAATGAATACAGAAGCAACAGATGTATTGAAGTCTTTTCTTATTACTGTGTGTATTATTGCCGTTATTGCGAGTGTAGGTGTGGCACTTTGGATCGCTAATACAATTGTTAACCCCATTTTCGAAGTGGTTGATCGAATGAAAATGGTTGCATCGGGAGATTTGTCTGCAAAACTTCTTGAAGTAAAATCTAAGGATGAGATTAGTCATTTAGCAGTAGCTATGAATGAAATGATCATTCAATTGAGAACAGTTGTTGGGGATGTAAGAAGCACGGCTGAAAAAGTAGCGGATTCTGCTGAACATTTAGATACCAGCGCTAATCAAACAACATCGGTGACTGAACAAGTAGCTAGTGCTATGCAACGAGTAGCTGCTGGTGCAGAGTCTCAAATATCAAACATCGAAAAAAATGTAGAATCCTTAGAAGCAGTCGCTCAAGGAATTATAAGAGTCAAAGAGAGTTCTATGGAAATAACAGAATTAGCGAAAGAAGCTAGTTTACAAGCTGAGGAAGGCGGAGAGTACGTTAAATTGACAGTAGAACAGATGAACAAAATTCATAAGTTAGTAAAGCAAAGTGATGAGACGATAAAACTATTAGCTGAGCGCTCATTAGAGATAGGAAAAATTTTAGAAGTCATCAAGGCAATTGCTGATCAAACAGATATCTTAGCGCTTAATGCTACGATCGAATCAGCAAGAGCAGGAGAGTATGGAAGAGGGTTTGCTGTCGTCGCGAGTGAAGTTAGAAAATTAGCAGAGCAATCCCAAACCTCAGCGAGGCAAATAGAAGAATTGATAGAGAAAGTTCAACAGGGGACAGCGGAATCTGTTGAATATATGAACCAAGTCACAGAGAATGTAGAACAAGGATTTGAAATCACCACTAAAACGGCGCAACGCTTCTTGGAAATCGTTGATAACATGAAGAAAATAGCCCCTCAAATAGAAGAAATATCAGCTGTTACTCAACAAATTTCAGCTAGTGCCCAACAAGTTACTGCTGCTGCTCATCAACTTTCACAAGTTGCAAGGGAAAATGCTGCAGTTTCTGAGGAGGTTGCTGCTTCGTCCAAAGAGCAGTTAGCTTATATGGAAGAAGTCACATCTTCAGCACGTGGGTTGATACAAATGGCAAAAGAGTTAAGGGAGTCGGTTCAGAAATTCACTTTGTGAGTAAAATTTTAATTTATATCTTAAGCGAGGATTGTTGGTGAAAGGGGGAAGGGGTGTTGAGTTTGATGGAACGAGATCTAGAATTGTTGATAGAGAGGCGTTCGTTTACACATGTGTTTCAACCTATTTTTCATTTAGGAAACCAGCAGATTATAGCGTATGAAAGTTTACTTATATCTCACATTTCGCACCCTCCCGACGAAAATCGGGAGGATTTTTTCATCCCGATGTCGAATAGGTCCTTGATACATAAGGCAAGCAAAGGAGTTTTCACACCATGGACGTTCGAATTCGTGCGATTTATGAAACCCGAGTTCGACAGCGACTAGGTAAACAAAATGCCTCTAATCCCTTGATACAAAAGGGACAAGAGGCATTTGGGCATACTTCGGGCGTGTATCTAGGTGCGAGGATGGATGCCTAGGATCTTCGGAGGAGGCTCCAGCCCTAGAGCCGCAAAGAGCTGCGCTTGTTTGGCCGTCAGTTCGGTTCGTTGATAAAGGTCTCCGTTTTTGGAAGAAAAATGTCCAAGCATGAGACGTTCGCATTCGTCCCTTACTTTCGGCCATGATTCATGGGTTCGAATCTCCACGATCCGAACGAGCAGGAGAGCGAGCCAACTGAGCAGCACGTGCGCCCGAATGCGGTCTTCCAAGCGATGATACATCGGGCGCAGCTCAAGTGTCGATTTCAACGTTCGAAAGGCCTGCTCGATATCCACCAACTGCTTATACCCTATGGCGACATCCTCGGCAGACAAGGTGTCATCGGATGTGCGGATGAGATATTTGCCGTCATACTTTTCGGCATCACGAACCGCCTGCTTGTCGATGCGAAGAGTCCCGTCCTTCAACTGGCGCAAGTATTTTCCATAGGAAGGATGGGAACGCAATCGACAGGCAGCCTTCTGATAGGCTTCGTTGGGGAGTTGGCGAAGCCCCTCCAACTCCTCTTTGAGTGATTCGAGCAGCGTTTCCCGCTCCTTGCGCTGGCGTTCGGCTTCGCGGGGATTGTACACGAGAACATAGCGCTGGCGTGCTTCTCCGTCTCCCACGGTGATTTCCTTGATATGCAAGTTCTCTTGGACTTGTTGGCAACGCCCGCGACGACTCAACGCCTCTTCGACGGAAGCTTTCCCGGATCGCATTTTTTCACCGACAATGTAATGTCCTCCTGCCTGTTGTAAGGTTCGTAAGTTTTCTTCAGATGAAAATCCGCGATCCATGACACTGATGACACGACCAAGCTTCCCGTCGATCAAATCGTGTTTGACTTGTTTGATGACCGTCATGTCCATCGTATTGCCTGGCCATGCCCAAGCGCGAATCGGGACTCCTTCCCGGGTGACGGCCAGCCCAATGACGATTTGGACAAGATCGGGTCGCTTGTCTTTAGAAAATCCCTGCTTTCGAAGCGATTCCCCTTCCGGTGTTTCAGAGGGATCCACTTCGAAGCACGACGAAGTCGTATCAAAGTAAATCAGGTCGACTTCCAAGTTCAATAAATCGGCCACGGCATGGAACACTTGGCGTTCCAATTCCGGTTGCACAGCAAGCAATTCATCCATCGCGCGGTACAACTGGTGGCTGGCGACTTGGGGAAGACGGGGGATATGCACGTCTTTTTCCACCCATTCTTCCATCGCTAACTTGCTTGACGGATGAAGGGCGCGATTCGCCACCATCGCGAAGATGAGCCGTTCCAGCGGAATTTGATGATGCCGCGAGGCAAACAGGGAGTGGAGAATCTCCTTCAATCCCAGTTGGTTCCAAAGTTGATCCAAGAGCCAAACGCCACCGAGGCGTTTGCTTGATTGAAACCGAAAGTTATCGGAAGTGTCTCTTGCCAACGTTTCGACTTCCCAAGCCTGCTCGGGAGAAAGGAATCGCGAAATGCTTTTGGCCAGACGCTCCAAGACAGCGCGATCCACCTCGTCTTCGCGCCCAAACGAATAAATCACCTTCGCTTTCGCATATTTGGCCTTCGGATCCCATTCGTTATGAGCAAGCTGGAGATAGGCAACGGTTGTTCCATCTTTGTTTTTGCGTGTGACTCGTCGTATGTACATGCCTATATTATAAACCATATTTAGCTATTTTAAAAGAGAAAATCAACAAAACGTGTGCCTATGGAATTCGGCGTTTTTTCTAGGATCCACACCGCAAAATCCTTGATTTAACGGCTTTTTGGCCATTTCTATTTGCCTAAAATGGCCTCAAAACTGTCGAACTCGGGCAAGGGAAGCTGGGGCATTATATCTTGGTCAAAAATACGCCTCCAGTCGTAGACAAAATATATCTACAGAACATGAAGGAAAGCAGGTTGTCTGCGGTACGATGGAAGACGAAAGGAGGCAAAAGGATGGCAAAAAAGATCGGACTGTTCGTTGCCGGCGCGGTGGCGTTGGTTGTGCTGCTGTTTCATCTTGGGCCGCTTGTTGGGTTGGCAATCACGCTGGCGGTATTGTACTATGCGTTCAAGAAATGTTTGAAAGCCCCATCGACGTTCGGGAAAATCGTGTGGGCATTGATTGGCTGTGCAGCGTTGGTGGCCAGCGCTTCGAATGTACCGGCGCTTGTGGCGCTTGTCTCGGCGTATGTGCTGTATGTTGTGTATAAAAAATGGAATGGAACGAGAGATGAGCACGCCGTTCCAGAAGCAGACGACCCGTTTGTCAATTTTGAAAAACAATGGGCGGAGCTGCAAAAGCATTATTCATGAAACCAATGAAAAAGGAGCGAATCGATGATGAGTGTGTTCTCACGCTTGAAAACGATCATTGAAGCCGATCTCCATGAATGGCTTGACGAAAAAGAAAAGAAAAACCCTATCGCGCTTCTCAATCACTATTTGCGCCAATGTGAACAGGAAGTCGAGCGGGTGCGGCAGCTGCTCGAGCGCCAATATGTGCTGAAAGAGCAGTTTGCCCGCGAACATCGCGAAGCCGAACAGATGGCGGAAAAGCGAAGCAAGCAGGCGGAGGTGGCGGCGCAAGCTGGGGAAATGGAGCTGGCCGAATTCGCGCGGCGCGAGCAGGCGCAATATGCGGAGCGGGCAGCCCGCTTGAAACAGCTGTTCGAGCAAACGAGCCGCGAGTTGTTTGACTTGGAAGCGAAATACGAAGAGATGAAACACAAGCTGAAAGACATGCAAATGCGGCGCATGGAGCTGATGGGACGGGAAAATGCGGCGCGGGCGCATTACCGGATCCATCGGGTGGTCAACGGGGACGCCGGCCCGGCGCTGGCGGCGTTTGCCGATGCAGAAGTCTACCTTGACCGCCTTGAGCAGCAAGTTCGCTCCGATTATTACCGGAGCACGATCGATGCGCGCATCGCTCAGCTGGAAAAGCAGTTGCAGGAAGGAAAATAACCGGATATGCTAGAAGGTGTCCCAAAAACAATGGGGCACCTTCTTTCATACCTGTATATGCGCATGAAATACGCTCAACAAACAATATGTTGTGCTTTGTTGAGAGGAAAACGAAAACAATCTTTTGAGACAACCTTTTTCATTTTAGACAACAGGGGGGATCCCCGCATGCTCGATCAACGGAAGAAAACCGATTATGTCAGCTGGGCGGTCTTGATCGCACTGTTGCTTTTTTTCATTGAAATTTCGTTTTTCCATCCGGGATTGTTGTTTTCCATTGGATTTTCGGTAGCCTTGCTTTATATTGGGAAAAACGCTTGGCCGCGCAAACGGGGGAAAATTCTTTTTTGGCTTGGCTGCATTGGCCTCGTGTTTCATTTATTTGCGATGATGACCGCCCGGTTTATCGTCATCGCGCTCTTGTTTTCTACTCTTTGGAAATGGTTCCAATCCAAGCAGCAACCGGCTGTCATTCGGCCCGTCATCACCGAAGCGGCTGGCGGCGAAGGGGAAGTGATCAGCCGGCAGCCGCTGTTTCATAATATGCTGTTCGGACGGCAAACGACTCCCGCACATGTGTATGAATGGAATGACGTTAACATTCAAACCGGCATTGGCGATACGGTGATCGATGTAAGCAACACTGTCTTGCCAAAAGGGGAAGCGGTCATTATCGTGCGCGGTTTGATTGGCCATGTGCGCGTGCTTGTCCCGTATGAAGTCGAGACGAAAGTCGTCCATTCGGCCATTTTTGGCGGGGGAACGGTATTGGGGCGAGAAGTGGAACATTTGCTTAATCAAACGTTCATTTATCAGACGCCTTCTTATGAAGCGGCCGAGCGGAAATTGAAAATTGTCACCTCGATGGTGATTGGCCATATTGAGGTGAAACGGCTATGAGCCGGCCGTTGATGGTTTCAGTTTTGTCAGCGTTTATCCTTTTCGTTTTGTTATTCATTTCCTTTCTTTATGCCTTTCCGCTGGGGACATGGACGGAGTTGTGGGACAAAGCGGTGATGGGTGTGCCGTTTTTGCTGTTTGTGTCGGCAGCCAGTTTGTTCGTTGGGGTTGCGAGCGGGCTTGCGTTGGATTTCATTTGGCGCAAGCAGCGGCAGGCGGTCATGCAGGCGCTTGAGCAAATCGAACACGGCGAAATGGGGGAACTCTGTCAGGGAGAGCCGCCGCCGGAACTGCAAGAGCTTTGGCGGCAAATCGAGAAGCTGCAAACGCAATGGCTCGAGCAAACGAAACGCGTTCAAAAATTGGCGGCGGAAAAGGCCGAACAGGAAGAACGACTCGTTGAACGCATTCTTTCCGAAGAACGCACGCGGCTGGCGCGGGAACTGCATGATTCCGTAAGCCAACAATTGTTCGCCGCTTCGATGATGATGTCAGCCGTCATGGAAACGATGCCGCCGGACGATGAACGCCATCGGAAGCAACTGAAAATGGTCGAACAAATGATTCACCAGTCCCAATTGGAAATGCGAGCGTTGCTTCTGCACTTGCGGCCGGTGCAGCTGAAAGGAAAATCGCTCCAAGAAGGGATGAACGAACTGCTTACTGAACTGGCGGGCAAAGTGCCGCTGAAGATGAAATGGAAAATCGAAGACGTTCCGTTGGATAAAGGGGTTGAGGATCATCTGTTCCGCATTTTGCAAGAGTCGCTTTCCAACACGTTGCGCCATGCGAAAGCGCAGTCGTTGGAAGTATTGCTTATCGAACGGGACGGGTTTGCCATTTTGCGCGTCACCGACGATGGCGTCGGCTTTGATGTGGAACGTTCGAAAAGCGGCTCGTACGGGTTGCAGCACATGCATGAGCGGGCGGCGGAAATCGGCGGGGCGTTGAAAATCGTCAGCTTAAAAGGCCAAGGAACGAGGCTGGAAGTGAAAGTGCCGATTGTGTATAGGGGGGATGACCGTGATCAAGGTGCTGCTTGTCGATGACCATGAAATGGTGCGGCTTGGCGTGTCGGCTTATTTATCGGCCCAACCGGATATGGAGGTGATCGGCGAGGCGGAAGACGGAAAAAGGGGAGTTGAGCTCGCTCTCACGTTGCGGCCGGATGTCATTTTGATGGATCTTGTCATGGAGCCGATGGACGGCATTGCGGCGACGCGCGAAATCATCGGCGCGTGGCCGGAGGCGAAAATCATTGTCGTGACGAGTTTTCTCGATGATGAAAAAGTGTTTGCCGCGCTTGAAGCAGGGGCGACGAGCTATTTATTGAAAACATCGAAAGCGAGCGAAATTGCCGACGCCATTCGCGCCACGTTCCACGGGCAATCGGTGTTCGAACCGGAAGTGGCCGGAAAAGTGATGCGAAACTATCGGAAACAGGAAGAGCGCCTGCCGCATGAGCAGCTCACGAGCCGGGAGATGGAAGTGCTTTTGTTGATGGCGCAAGGGAAAACGAATCAAGAAATGGCCGATGAATTGTTCATTTCACTCAAAACGGTGAAAGTGCATGTGAGCAACATCCTCGCCAAACTCGGCGTCCAAGACCGGACGCAAGCGGTCATTTACGCGTTTCGGCATGGATTGGTGAAATGAGGAGTGCTCGAGTGGCGAGGAAGGTGAAAATACGAAAAATCGTCGCTGTGCTCTGTTCATACAAAAACCGCTCCATTTCATTCATGCCGATAAAAAGGTGAAAACGGAGCGGTTTTTTAGCTCGCGGTGGACAGAAAAAATGGCTGGCTAACTGAGAGGAATTACGCTTGTTTGGCCAATTGCCGAAGTTTTCGGTCGTGGTGGAGCACTTTTGTTGTCAACACTTCGACCGAGGCTTGAGTATCTGTCAATTCTTCTTCAAGGTGGTCGATTCGTTCGTTCAGTTGTCTGTTCATCTGTTGCATTTCCTCACGAAGGGAATCGATTTTGGCCTCAAGACGGGTCTCAACAGCGCGGATTTCTGCCCGGAGTTGTTGTCCCATCTCTTGCATTTCATTGCGGAGTTGTTGTCCCATTTCTTGCATCTCGTTGCGGAGTTGCTGCCCCATCTCCTGCATTTCGTGGCGAAGTTGTTGTCCCATTGCGTGTATTTTGGAGTGCAGTTGTTGCTCCATTTCTTCCATTTTTGAGCTGATTTTGTCAGAATGTTGTTCGAGCGCTTGGAGCACGGCTTGAATGATTGTTTTCTCTTCCACTTTTTCTCACCTCCTCACAAGTATTATACAAAGAAACAGGGCGAGAAAGAAAGAGAAAATATGGTGGTTTTCGTCGAACGTTGACGGTTCGGTTTTGGTTTAGGATCGCGCGTTTTCGGTTTATCATGCCGCCCGCTTTGCCGTACAATAAACTCATACAAGGAGTAGGCTTTGGCCGCAAAGGAGATGACGATGTTGGACGCAGGATGGAAGTTTGATAACAGTTATGCGAGGCTGCCGGAGCGCTTTTTCAGCAACGTCCTTCCCACGCCGGTGCGCGCGCCGAAGCTGGCGGTGCTGAATCGAAAGCTGGCGGCAACGCTTGGGCTCGATGAGGAGGCGCTGCGAAGCGACGAAGGGGTGGCGGTGATGGCCGGAAATGAGATTCCGGATGGGGCGGAGCCGATCGCGCAGGCGTATGCCGGGCATCAGTTTGGGTATTTTACCATGCTCGGCGACGGACGGGCGGTGTTGCTTGGCGAGCATATCACCCCAAGCGGCGAGCGGGTGGACATTCAGCTGAAAGGTTCGGGGCGGACGCCGTATTCGCGCGGCGGCGATGGGCGGGCGGCGCTTGGGCCGATGCTGAGGGAGTACATTGTGAGCGAGGCGATGCACGCGCTCGGCATCCCGACGACGCGAAGCTTGGCGGTCGTCACAACGGGGGAGACGATTGTGAGGGAGACGGAATTGCCTGGGGCGGTGTTGACTCGCGTTGCTTCGAGCCATTTGCGCGTCGGGACGTTCCAATACGCTGCGCAATGGGGGACGATAGAGGAGCTGCGCGCGTTGGCCGATTATGCACTCGAGCGCCATTTTCCCGGTTTTGAAGCGGCCGAGAATCGTTATTTGTTTTTGCTTGAACAAGTGATTGAACGTCAGGCCGAACTGATTGCCAAATGGCAGCTTGTCGGCTTTGTCCACGGAGTGATGAACACCGACAATATGACGATTAGCGGGGAAACAATCGACTATGGGCCGTGCGCGTTTATGGACACATATAGCCCGGCGACGGTGTTCAGCTCGATTGATACCGAAGGGCGGTATGCGTACGGCAACCAGCCGTACATCGGGGGCTGGAATTTAGCCCGGTTTGCGGAAAGTTTGTTGCCGCTGCTTGATGAGAATGAAGAAAAAGCGATCGCACTTGCCCAAGAGGCGCTTGATCAATATCCGAAGCGGTACCATCGCTATTGGCTTGAAGGGATGAGGGCGAAACTCGGCCTGACTGAAGAGCAGGAGGGAGATGAGGCGCTGGTGGCGGATTTGTTGCGGATGATGGAGGCGCACTGCGCCGATTACACGAACACGTTCCGGGCGTTGACGTTAGGTGAGTATACGGGGATGGCGCTGTTTGACGCCGCCGAGTTTCGCGAGTGGCACGAGCGATGGCAAACAAGGATCAGTCAAGAATCGGTGTCAAAGGAAGAAGCGTATGAGCGGATGCGCCGCCATAATCCGGCCGTCATTCCGCGCAACCACCGGGTCGAAGAGGCGCTTGCCGCCGCGGTCAACGGCGGCGATTACAGCGTGATGAATCGCCTCCTTCAAGCTCTTTCCGACCCGTACGCCTACTCGCCGGAGCAAGAGGAATACGCCGAACTGCCGCCTCCGTCCGACCAACCGTACCGGACGTTTTGCGGGACGTAATGAAGGGGGCTTTGCGGCTCTTTTTTACTGAGGGCAGTTTGGTTCAACGGTAAAGGTGAAACGAATCTTCCTTTGCATCGTCTGATTCCTATAGAGGTGTTGCCAATGAAGCGAAATGTTCTGCTCTTCGCCGCGGCGGGAATGCTGTTTGTGTGTGCTGCCATCCTCCATCTCAAGCCGTTTGAGTCAGACAAAACGAAAGAGCCAAAGGCATCCACATCGTTTCACCAGCACATCATCATCCGCAATTCGGTCGATGAGCCGCTTTCGCCTAGCGTGAAACAGGCAGGAGCGATGAAACAAAACAGCGAGCCGCAGCAATTGCCCAACGTCAATGTGGCCGATCCGATTGTCATTACGAAAATGCCGTATATTGGAGCAACGAAGGCACATTGATTGGCGTGCATGGGTTTTCAACAACCGAAAAGGGGCCGGGCAGGAGCCCCTTTTTTTTCTTGTACGCCCGGCATGGGTGCGACGCTATAGGGTGAAAGTCCCGAACGGAGGCTGGCGAGCGCCTACCGTTAGCTGAAGGCAAGGGTGTCCACCGTGAGGTGGAATCTGAAGGAAGCTGGAGGCAAACACTCGACCGGAGGTACACGAACCCAATCGAAGGCCGCCACAGTCGGACGAGTTTGCGAAACAAGACGAAGTCCTAAGCCGCCAAGGGGTGTGGAGGTATATTGGGCAGGTGCATGAGTGGAAAGTGTCTACCCTTATCCGGGAAGGCCTGTACGGAATGCCTTCTAATGATGGTAACCAGAACCGAAAGGTTCTGTTGAACGTACAGGAGTCAGCAGAGGCCATAGTACTGGAGTAAGGGACGCCTGAAACAGGAAGGGCCGAACGTCAACTCAGGGATGAATCAGACTCCTTCGAGATGCTGTGCGCGGAAACAGAATTCCCTCTAGATCAGTGGTTCTTCGTGGAAACGAAGGCCCGGCTTTGCAAGATTTCTCAATTTGAAAAACGTTGCTGGAGAGCAGCATTTTCAGTTAAATCACCAGCCCTCTAAAAGGCTGGTGAAAAACAATGATTTCCTTGAGCATTGCCTGTTTTTTCGTTCGACAAAGACCGATTTCATAAGGTTTCTCAATTTCAGAAATCCCCCTGTTCAACCGAGTTTCCTATTAAATCACCAGCCTTCTAGGAACTCGGCTGAGGAAAGATGGGTGAAGCCAGGAGGGCTTCAGTCAGAGGGCTGAGCACAGCCCGGCAAGACCTGAATCTCATCCCGCGGAAGGAGAAGGATCTTGATGGTTCTGTCGGAACGCATCTTAGCGAGAGACAACCTCATCACGGTGCTCAAACGGGTCGAAGCCAACCGGGGAGCGCCGGGAATCGATGGAATATCGACTGATCAACTCCGTGATTATATCCGGACGCACTGGAGCTCGATTCGAGCCCAACTCTTGGAGGGAACCTATCGGTTGGCGCCTGTCCGCAGGGTCGAAATCCCGAAACCGGGCGGCGGCACACGACAGCTGGGTATTCCCACCGTGATGGACCGGTTGATCCAACAGGCCATCCTCCAAGAACTGACGCCGATCTTTGACCCGGACTTCTCTCCCCACAGCTTCGGATTCCGCCCGGGTCGCAGCGCCCATGACGCCGTTCGGCAAGCGCAACGATACATCTGAGAAGGATATCGGTATGTCGTAGACATCGATCTGGAAAAGTTCTTTGATCGGGTCAACCATGATATCCTGTGATGATCCGGGTCGCCCGGAAAGTCAAAGATCAGCGCGTGCTGAGATTGATCCGTGCATACTTGCAAGCCGGCGTCATGATCGAAGGGGGTGAAGGTGCAGACGGAGGAAGGGACGCCGCAAGGCGGGCCTCTCAGTCCTCTGCTTGCGAACATCCTTCTCGATGATTTAGACAAGGAATTGGAGAAGCGAGGATTGAAATTCTGCCGATACGCAGATGACTGCAACATCTCTATGTGAAAAGTCTGCGGGCAGGACAACGGGTGAAACAAAGCATCCAACGGTTCTTGGAGAGAACGCTCAAACTCAAAGGAAACGAGGAGAAAAGTGCGGTGGATCGCCCGTGGAAACGGGCCTTCCTTGGATTCAGCTTCACACCGGAACGAAAAGCGCGAATTCGCCTCGCTCCTAAGTCGATCCAACGCTTGAAACAGTGGATTCGGCAACTGACCCGTCCAAATTGGAGTCTTCCCATGCAGGAGCGTATCCAGCGCCTGAATCAATACACCATGGGATGGATTGGATATTTCCAGCTAATCGAAACCCCATCCATCCTTAAGAACATAGAAGGATGGATACGTAGAAGGCTTCGGCTTTGCCTATGGCAACAATGGAAACGGGTGAGAACAAGAATACGCGAACTGAGGGCGTTAGGGTTGAACGAGAAAGCGGTCATGGAGATCGCCAATACTCGAAAAGGAGCCTAGCGGACGACGAAAACGCTGCAACTCCATCAAGCCTTGGGCGAGCCAGTATGGCTTGCCCAAGGCCTCAAGAGTTTGACGCAACGATATTTCGAACTCCGTCAAGGTTGACGAACCGCCTAGTGCGGACCCGCATGCTAGGTGGTGTGAGGGGACGGGGGTTAGCCGCCCCCTCCTACTCGATGGATGTCTGCCTTTGATGATGTTGCCTATTCCCCAGTGCACAATCGAATCCTTTCTGTGCGGCATCGCGTCAGCGATTGGAAAGCAGTGTTTTCAAACAGAAGCGTTTCATGCAACACAATTTAGGACGATGACGTATTTCAGCGCTATGCCATTGAAATGGTCATACGTTATCATTAAAATTGGGAGCATAAGAATTCAAAGTAGAATGAGGTGAATGTTATGCCTTCTCTTCCGGAAGAGTTGAAAGATCTAGAATCCAAACTGCAACATACATTAAGAGAATTAGAGTCAATTCAAAAAGCGTTGGATGAATCGACGATTGTTGCGATTACCGACCAGACGGGAAAAATTACATATGTGAATGAGGCTTTCTGCCGCATCTCTCAATATAGCCGTGAGGAACTGATTGGAAACACCCATCGCATTGTCAATTCAGGATACCATAGCCGAGAATTTTTTAAACATATGTGGAAAACCATCGGGAAAGGGAAGATATGGAGGGGAGAGATCAAAAATAAAGCGAAAGACGGGAGTTACTACTGGGTTCAGTCTACCATTGTCCCCTTTTTGGATGAACGAGGAAAGCCGTATCAATACGTGTCGATTCGAACGGATATTACCCGTTTGAAACAGTATGAAGAGCAAATCAAATATATGGCCAACCATGATGATTTGACGGGCCTTCCCAATCGCCGTTTTTTAAGAGAGCAGTTTCCTAAATTGCTGAAAGAGACGAAAGAGGAGGAACGACTGCTGGCCGTTTATTTTATTGATTTAGCGCGGTTTAAAAACATTAATGATTCATTGGGGCATTCGGTGGGAGACGAAGTGTTGAAACAAATGGCTGCTCGTTTTCGAACAGTATTAGATCAAAAGCTGTTTTTGACTCGCGTGGGCGGTGATGAGTTTGTCGCTGTGGCGCCGCGGGTGAATTATCAGTCTATCCTTGCGTATGTGCGGACAATCCAACAAATGTTGGCCCGACCATTGGAGATCGAAGGAAGAGAGTTTATTCTCTCCGCCAATATCGGAATCAGCGTTTTTCCTTTTGATGGAGAAGATTTAAACACGTTGCTCGGCAATGCGGACATGGCCATGTATCATGCGAAAGAGGAAGGAAAATTTTATCAGTTTTATCATCGAACGATCAATCAGCGCTTAATTAGGGAAACGATATTAGAAAGCCATTTGCATCGTGCTATCGAAAGAGATGAATTTATTCTGTATTATCAGCCGCAGTACGATTTGTTCACTGGGGAACTGATTCGCCTAGAAGCGCTGATTCGTTGGTATAATTCAGAGCTTGGATGGATCCGCCCTGATCAGTTTATTCCTTTAGCTGAAAAAATAGGATTGATGCCAAAACTCGATGAGTGGGTGCTGTCTACGGCATGCCGGCACAGGAAAATGTGGAAACAAAGAGGGGGGTTCGAAGCGGATTTATCCATCAACCTGTCTGCTTCCCATTTCCAAATACCAGGCATGGCTAAACGGCTCCTTTCCATTATTGAAAGCAATGGAGATGATCCATGTCGATGGGAATTTGAAGTGACTGAACATATTATGATGCAGGATAGTGCGGTCGTGTACGAAAACATAAGCCAGTTAAAAGAGGCAGGCGTTAAACTGGCGATTGATGATTTTGGCGTAGGGTATAGTTCATTAGGATATATAAAGAAGTTAAAAGTGGACCGTTTAAAAATCGATCGTTCGTTTATCAAAAACTTACCGCAATCCGCTGATGACCAAGCCATTGTGGCTGCTGTGATCACGATGGCTCATCAATTGTCGATCGATGTCGTTGCAGAAGGAATTGAAAATGAGAAGCAAATTCAAATATTAAAGGAAATGGGGTGCAACGGAGGGCAAGGGTATTTTTGGAGGCAACCTGTGTCGGAAACGGAGATTGGATCGTTGTTGCAATGCAATGAGTGAACAGTTCAAAATGGCAATATAGGTTGTCTCGCCATACTCGGGCATGTTGAGGCAACGAATGAAGAGGAAAAGGAGCTGGTTTCATGGAAACGCTCAGACAACGGCTGCGATCCATTGATCAAAAGGGATATAAAGCGTATAAAACGATCGAAGGGACGTATTCGTTTCCACTGTTTACGCTCGCGATCGACCATGTGCAAGGTGATCCGTTCGCTGAGCCGTCGAAAATTCGCGTGATTGTGCCGCGGGCAAAGACCGTGTTGGCGGCGGAGTGGACTGATACGAAGCCTCGACGCATCCGCTGCGAAGACTTGCTTGCGCGCCGCATCCATCGTGAATTGCGGCAATGGTCTGCTCGGGCGCGCGGGTCGGGAAAAAGCGGACTTGTTCTGATTGACGCCCCGGGGCAAAAAGTGTTGGAACGGACGGCCGTGCAAGTGGCTGACGAGACGATTGCCGTTTGTTTGTCGGTCGGGTTGCCGGCGAATGGGCGGCGCATTTTGGCGAAAGAAGCCGAGACCATCTTTTTCGAGCAAATTCCATCCGTCATCGAGCGGGCGGTGTACGGCCTTCGGGAAGAGGACATTCGTGCGGCGGTCGAGCTTGCCGATCAGCAGCACGCCATTCGCCGCTATTTGCGTGAGCATGGTTTGGTGGCGTTTGTCAAAAACGGCGCGATTTTGCCACGGGAGAGCGGGGTGAGCGACAAGCCGCTGCAACGCGGGGCGGTGCCGTTTCAAAGCCCGCCGGAGCTGGAGATCGCGATCCCGATCCCGCACCGCGCCGAGCCAGTGAAAGGCATGGGCATCCGAAAAGGCATTACGCTTATTGTCGGCGGCGGGTATCACGGCAAATCGACGCTGCTTCAGGCGTTGGAGCACGGCGTGTACGACCATATCGCCGGCGACGGGCGGGAGTTTGTCATCACCGACAGCGGGGCGGTGAAAATTCGCGCCGAAGATGGCCGCAGCGTCGCCAGTGTTGACATTTCGCCGCTCATTGGCACGCTGCCGTACGGGAAAGAGACAAGCCGTTTTTCGACGGAAAACGCGAGCGGCAGCACCTCGCAGGCCGCGAGCATGATCGAAATGATTGAAGCCGGGGCATCGGTGTTTTTGATCGATGAAGATACGAGCGCGACGAACTTGTTAATGCGCGATGCACGCATGCAGGCGCTCGTGGCGAAAGACGCTGAACCGATCACCCCGTATATCGACAAGGCGCGTCAACTATTTCACGATTACGGCATTTCAACGGTTCTTGTCGTCGGCGGGTTGGGGGATTACTTGGATATTGCTGATTGCGTGATCAAAATGGAGCAGTACGTCCCGTTTGATGTGACGGAGGAGGCGAAACGGATCGCTGCACAGATGCCGTCGGGGCGGAAAGCGGAAGGCGGCGAGTCGTTTGGCCGCATCCGCGAGCGCATTCCGCTAGCGGAAAGTTTGAACAGCCAAAAAGGAAAAAAAGCGAAAGCAGCTGCGCGCGGACGGCACGTTATTCAGTACGGACAAACCGATCTATTGCTTTATGCGCTTGAGCAGCTGGTCGATGACAGCCAGACTCGGGCGATTGCCGCGGCGCTGTTGTATATGGAACGAAAAGGATGGCTCGACGGGAAGAAAACCATCCGCCAACTACTCGATGCGATCGAAGAACAATGGGACCGGCAAGGGTTAGGCTCGGTTTCGTTCCGAAAAGGGCATCCGGGTGAGCTTGCTCGCCCGCGCCGCTTCGAGCTGGTGGCGGCGCTTAACCGGCTGCGAACGCTCCGGTGCACCCAGCAGTAGCCAGCTTGGAAAGGAGAAAGCCGGTTTGCTTTTTCTTGGCGACGTTTCCGTGCAGGTTGGATTATGGTGTTATTTGGGAAGAGGAATGGCTTGGTTTTTGTTTTTCCCAGCTGCAACAAAAAATTAGGGTCCGCAGGATGTGAGGCAAGGGCGTTTGTTTTCCCTGCTGGCCAACGGAACAATGGACGCTCTTGTTTCAACAGGGGCGGCCGCATGCCGGTATCGGCCCAGGCGCGACCGGTGCGGGGCCGCTGCTCTTGTTCCTATAGACGATGCCTCATGCCCCGGCAAAACACGAATGAAACCGTTTTCTGTCGACGCCTTGCCGATTTTGCTCTAGCGCCATCCATCGATTATGGCTATAATAATGTTTATCAGTGCAACGTGGCGGATGGCGGCGGGAATCCGCGGGTTGGTTAGGGGGATCAGGGCATGAACAAGTCAAAAGGTTGGATGGAATCGGAAATCAGCAAAGCATTAACGAAATGGGAAAAAGATTTTCTCGGCCGCGGCTCGGTGTCAGTGAAAACCGATATTTTGCGCGATATGATTATCGTTTCCCTGCACGGCATCCTGACACCTGCTGAGTACGCTCTTTGTGAATCGAAGGAAGGGATGCTGGCGGTGAAACGGTCGCGGACGAGTTTGGTGGAATCGGGAGTCGATGACTTGAAGGAGATGATTTTGGAAATCACGGGTGAGAAGGTAAAAAGCTTTCATACCGATTTAAGCACCCGAACGGGTGAGCGGATTATCGTCTTTAAGCTGTTCAACGATTTGGAGAAACAGTTGACAAAATAAATTTTTTTCATGACAAGTCAACAAAGTTATTGTATAATTGAAACAACTTTTGTATAGTAAGTATAGAACAAAATAGAGGGCGATGCTGTCGGGAGCCCTTCAAAAAACCTACGCGTGCTTAGGTTCGTTGAAGGGAAACTGACCGTCGTCTGCCGCACGACAACGAACGGGAGATCTTCAAACAATCGAGCGACGATTGGTTGAAGGTAAACCGGCTATGGGCAATCGATAGGCAAATGGAACGGTCTTTTTCGGCCGTTTTGCCTGATTGACATAGCCGGTTTTTTCTTTTCTCTCGAACGATGTGCAAGCAGATGAGGGGAGGAGATGGCAATGGCAAATGAATGGTTCGCATGGGGATGGCTGGCGGCGGTGGCGATCGTTTTGGCCAGCGCGGTCATTTGGCTGTCTCCGCGCGTGCCGGAGCGATATGTGCATGTGCACGTCTGGCTGTTGTTGTTGCCCGGGGCGGTGGCGCTATGCGGATGGATCGGCGCCGGCGCGGTTGACATCGGCCTGTGGCGGTTTGATGCGGTCAGCTGGCTGTCCGCCGTTTATATTTCGCTTCTAAGCTGGGCGATTCAACGGTTTGCGGTTCGCTATTTGCACGGCGACCTCCGCTATCGACTGTATTTTTCGCTCTTGACATGGACGTCATTTGCCGCTTCGCTCACGTGGGCTGCCGATGACTTGCGCTTGATTGCAGTGTGTTGGGGGCTGCCGCTCGCGGGGCTTGTGGCGCTGACCAAGTTGAAACGAGAATGGGAGCCGGTTCGGTTTGTCGCCCGGCAGATGAGCGTGCTGTTTTTGACAAGTTGGATTGCCGCGGCCATCGCCGCCGTTTGGCTTGGGGCGGGGGCTGGGGAATGGACGCTCGCTTCCGCGCTGTCGGCGGAACGGTTGGCTCACCTTGGTCTGTGGGAAAAAGCGGTGATGAACGGACTGCTCATATTGGCTGCCATCATTCCGGCCGGGCAATGGCCGTTTCACCGCTGGCTGATGGAATCGGTCGTGACGCCGACGCCGGTATCGGCAGTGATGCATGCCGGGCTTGTGAACGCCGGGGGGTTGCTGCTTTGGCGCTTTTCTCCGCTCTTTAGCGGAACGTGGGCGCATGTGGTGCTGTTTCTGATTGCTTTTGCCTCGATTTTGATTGGTACAGGCGTTAGCTTTGTTCATGTCGACTACAAGCGCCAGCTTGTCGGTTCGACGATGGCGCAAATGGGCGTCATGCTCGTGCAATGTGCGCTCGGCGCTTACGGGGCGGCGGTCGTGCATCTAGTGCTGCATGGATTGTTTAAAGCGACGCTCTTTTTGCAGTCCGGTTCCGTCGTACCGCGAGTCGGCCGGGCGGGCATCCGAAGAGCGGGTGGTTCGTGGGCGGGCGGTGTCATCCTCGGCGTGATGATTGGAGCATCTTTTTGGCAAGCGGCTCCGCACGAACCCGCTCGGCTGTTGAGCGCGCTGTTGCTTGCGGCTTCCGCAACGGTCGCTTGGGGGCGGCTCGCCGATTTTCGCGAAGGACGTTGGCTTGGCTTTGCGGCTGTCGTTGCTTTGGCGTTGGTGTCCGAAACCGTGCGCCATCAATTTATGGCGTTGCTTCATAACGGGATGTCGTCTGCATTTTTGCCGCCTGCTTCGTTCGAATGGCTTGTTTGCACCTTGTTTGTGGTTGCGGCGTTGGTGGCTGTATGGGTCGCGAACCGGCGCAGCTCCGCGCTTGCGGTTCGCCTGTACATGCGGCTCGTTCATCTTGGCGAACCGCGCCCGGCGGCGACCGAAGCGCACCCGCATTACTTGGCGTCCTATATAAGGGAGGGGATGGCCCATGAGTAGAAGCGTCATATCACTTGAACGGTCGATGGAGGCAAAAAAAGCAATCGTTCGCCCGCTCGAGGCGACCGTCCGCGAAGCAGCGAAGGCCATCGCTCCGCTTTGGCCGCTTTCCGCGTTTATCGCCCGTCATCCGTGGATGGGCATGGAAGAGATGTCGTTTGCCGACGCGGCCGATCGGTTGCAACAAGCTTACGGCATTGACTTGTATCCGCCATTGACTGTTTTCCATACAGCGCTATCCAAAGGGGAGATTGATGTCTCCTTCATCGAGCGGCGGCTGCAGCGATGGTTGGACGATGAGCCGCTTCCTGTGCCGCGCCATGAAGCGGAGCGGTTATGCCGCGCCCTCCTTTGGAACGATGCGGTGCCAGAAGAAACAGTCCAGATGCCAGAACTGATCGAGTTGGCCGCCGCCGCGTCGCCGCGCCATGCTTCCATCCGTCCGCTATGCGCGCGCCTTGGTTTGGAGAAGCGGTTGGACCAACAAATGATCAAATGGTGCAAGCTGTTTTACGATCGAGGCGAGGCGCCGTGGGCGCTCCCGCATCGCGAGCGCGGCTTTTACGGGGCATGGCGCCGGTTGGCGCCCCTTGACCCGGCCCTGTCAAAAGCGGAGCGGAAGCGGCTTTCCGATTGGCCTGATCATCCGGAGGAAGCGCTGTGCCGAGCGCTTGAACAGCTCGGAGTGCAGGATGAGGAAGCGGTGGCATACGTAGAAGCACATTTGTTAGCTCTGCCTGGCTGGGCGGGGATGGTCATTTGGCAATCGCGCCAGGCAGGCGACGAAATGGGCGGATTGATCGATTACTTGGCTGTTCGTTTGTCGCTTGAGTGGGTGTTCGCGGCGCCGCATCTGCCGCTAAAGGAGGAAGAAAACGAAGACGATAGTGCTGTTGTATCGTTGTTGGCCGCCTGGATCCACTGGGGAGGAATGACGCCGGACGACTGGCGGCGTTTGTCGCTAAAAGATCGTCAAACTCGTTTGGCGTTCGCCGATCGGTTCTGG
The DNA here is from genome assembly GCF_001544315.1 of Geobacillus jurassicus NBRC 107829. GTDB lineage: Bacteria > Bacillota > Bacilli > Bacillales > Anoxybacillaceae > Geobacillus > Geobacillus jurassicus. The sequence continues at coordinate 35,717 of NZ_BCQG01000022.1, read as the reverse complement.
CGGATCGGCCGCCGCCATCTTTGGCTCGAGGCGTGGGAAGATACGTATGAAGCGAAGTTGAAAGAAGCGGTCCTCACCCGTCGACCTGAGGAGTCAAAAGAGCAGGCAGCAGCGCAGCTATTGTTTTGCATTGATGTGCGCTCTGAGTCGTTCCGCCGTCATATAGAAGCGGCTGGTCCATTTGAAACGTACGGCTGCGCCGGCTTTTTCGGCTTGCCGATCCAAACGCGCGTGCTTGATGGCGACGACGCCCATCCGTCTTGCCCGGCGATCGTTGCGCCGCAACATGAAATCAACGAAACCGCTTCTCCAAAAGAGGCGGCGCCGTACCGCCGGCGGCGCGATTTGTTCCGCTTTGTCGGCCGGACGTTTAAAAAAATCAAGCAGCATCTGCTCGCTGGTTTGCTGCTTCCGGAAATGAGCGGGCCGTGGCTCGGCTTGCACACGCTCGCCCGCAGCGCGGCGCCGGCTTGGGCCGGGCAAGCCATTCGCCAAGCGGAAGCGTCAGCCGAACAAAAGCCGAAGACGACGCTGTCGCTCGACTGCCAAGGGCATGACGAAACGACCGGACTGCCGATTGGGTTGACAAAAGAAGAGCAAGTGCAATATGTAAAACAACTCCTTGTGAACATCGGCTTGACGTCCTCGTTTGCCCCGCTTGTCGTCGTCTGCGGCCATGAGAGCGAAACGACGAACAATCCGTATGCGTCGGCGTTGGACTGCGGGGCGTGCGGCGGTGCCGCTGGGGCGCTCAACGCCCGCGTATTCGCCGCGTTGGCCAACTTGCCGCACGTGCGGGAAGAGTTGGCGAAAGAGGGCATTGCCATCCCTGGGGAGACAGTGTTTGTCGCTGCTGAACATATTACGACCGTTGACGAGCTGCGTTGGGTGGAAGTGCCGCCGTTATCTGAAGCGGCGAAGCAGTCGTTTGAACAGTTGAAACGTTCGCTTGACGGTGTCAGCCGCCAAGCGAACGCCGAGCGGATGGCGAAGCTGCCGCATGTCGGCGGCATGCCGCGCGATCCGGTCGCAGAAGCTCGACGCCGCGCTGTTGACTGGAGCGAAATTCGCCCGGAGTGGGGCTTGGCGGGGAACGCCGCTTTCCTGATCGGCCGGCGGGCGTTGACAAAGGGCGTCCATTTGGACGGCAGAGTGTTTTTGCACAGCTACGATTGGCGCGAAGATCCGAGCGGTGAGGCGCTTGCCGGCATCATCGCCGGGCCGGCGACCGTCGGGCAGTGGATCAACTTGCAATATTATGCTTCAACGGTGGCGCCGCATCACTACGGAAGCGGCGACAAAACGACCCAAACGGTGACCGGCGGCATCGGTGTCATGCAAGGGAACGGAAGCGACTTGCTGGCCGGCTTGCCGTGGCAGTCCGTCGCCGCGTCTGACCGTGAATGGTTCCACTCTCCGCTTCGGTTGCTTGTTATTATTGAAGCGCCGTCTTCCTATATCGAACGGTTGCTCGATGAAAATAGTGAATTTCGGCGCAAAGTCCAAAACGGCTGGCTCCGCCTCGCTTCGATTGATCCAAACAGCGGGGCGTGGGTGAGCTGGGAGGCAGGCCGCCTCGCGTCTGTACAGCAGCGCTAAAAAGAAACGATATGCCGCTTGCCGGTTTTGTCCGGCGGGCGGCTTTTCGTTTTTGGGCATAAAAAATAAAAACGTTTTGCCGATGGCGTGGGTATATAAAGTGAAAACTTCTTTCAGGAGGTCGAGAAATGGAGAGAGAGCTGATCGAGCAGGTCCAGTGCGGCGATGAGACCGCATTTGCGGAATGGAAATTCGCCAAGTGACAGATCAAGCGCCGGAAACGATTGCTGCTGAGCTGGAAAAGGAAGTGAAAGAGAAATACCCGATCATCATTCAAACCGGGAAAGTGAGTGAGCCGGTAGCTGGCTATGTCATTCACGGGGAAAAGGGCATCAGTGGAACGACGAGGTCGTTAAATATTACGTTGTTCCGAACGGCAAAGGCGGCGCGTTTATTATTGAGCAGTGGTATTTTTTCGAAGCAAGCGAAGGGCATGGGGCACGGTTTGATCATATGTTGCAACAGTTCCGCATTGTTGATGAAATAAACTCCGTTTCCCGTTAATTGTCAAAACAAAGGCAGGGAAAGCAGCGAAAGACAACGAAATAAAATAACAAGCCATTTTGTAAACATCAGTCGAGAAGGAAAGAGGGAAACGGATGAAAACGCAGTTTATCGCTGGTCATGCGCGGCTTCCGGCCGGAATGGCGGCGAAAAGCCTTTACGATACGCTGACGATCACGGCGGAAATTGATAAAAAATACGGGGTGATCGTAGAGGCGTCGTGCACACTCGCCACCGAACATGGGCGCGATTACGTGGCCCGCCTGCTTCGCGGCCATTCGCTGCGCGATGGCATCGACGATCTGCTCGCCGAGCTTGACGAAGGGTATTTAGGGAAAGCCCATTCTGCCCTGTGCGCGGCGCTAAAAGATTTGTACAAACAATATTGCAAAATGGAGGAGAAAGAGCCATAAGCAACTGCCCCTCATCGGTTGATGGGGGCAGCTGTGTTTTTGTGCGGGTCAGCGGTTTGGCCGCCCATGATTTCGTCGGTGCTTCAGCTTTCATCTGGCCGCCATGCCGGCAGCGTTTTGCGCAGCGGTTTGTCTTGGCGGTAACCGAGCACATATTCTGCCTGCATGATCGTATGGATTTCCCTTGTTCCTTCGTAAATGACCGGCGCTTTCGAGTTGCGCAAGTAGCGTTCGACCGGATATTCGTTCGAATAACCGTAGGCGCCATGGATTTGTACGGCGTCGTCAGCTGCTTGATTCGCGTAGTCGCAGGCGATCCATTTGGCGAGCGACGTTTCTCTTGTACAGCGGCGGCCTTCGTTTTTGAGAAAGCCGACTTTGTAGACGAGCAGGCGGCTGATTTGCAAGCCGGCTTCCATGCGGGCGATCATTTGCTGGACGAGCTGGTGACGGCCGATTTCTTTGCCAAACGTTTTTCGTTCATGGCAATATTTCACGCTTGCTTCAAGACACGCCATAATGAGACCGACTGCGCCGGCAGCGACGGTGAAGCGGCCGTTGTCGAGCGCCGACATGGCGATTTTGAATCCCTCACCTTCTTCGCCAAGCAAGTTTTCTTTCGGAACGCGGACGTTGTCAAAAAACAGTTCTCCCGTGTTGCCGGCGCGAATGCCGAGTTTGCCTTTGATGGGGCGCGACGAAAAGCCCGGCATGGTCCGCTCGACGATAAAGGCGGAAATGCCGCGATGCTTTTTCGATTTGTCCGTATAAGCGAACACGAGAAAGTGGTCAGCGATGTCGGCGAGGGAAATCCACGTTTTTTGTCCGTTTAAAATATAGTCATCGCCATCGCGGACAGCCGTCGTTTGGATGGAGGCGACGTCCGAGCCGGCATTCGGTTCGGTCAGGCCGAACGCGCCGATTTTTTCCCCGCGCGCTTGCGGGACGAGATATTTTTGTTTTTGCTCTTCCGTCCCCCATTGCAAAAGCGTTAAGCTGTTCAGCCCGGTGTGGACGGAGACGGCGGTGCGGAACGCCGTATCGCCGCGCTCGAGCTCTTCGCAGACGATGGCGAGCGAGTTGTAGTCCATGCCCATGCCGCCGTATTGTTCCGGGATGCAGACGCCCATTAAATTGAGCTCAGCGAGCCGCTTGAAAATGTTGCGGTCGAATTCGCCGCGCTCATCCCATTCTTTGATGTACGGCATAATTTCTTTATCGACGAATTTGCGCACCGTTTGCCGGAGCATTTCTTGTTCGGGTGTAAAGTCGAAGTTCATCATCGTTTCCATCCCCCTATGCGATCGTTTGATTTTTAATGGCTTTCGTGTCAACGTTCGTTTCCTTTGTTTCAGCGGACGCTGAAGCCATTGATCAAAACAACGGCTCATTCATTCGACTTGATCGTGCCGACTGTTTTCAGCGGCCGGACTGCTTTGCCACCCGGGGGCGTCCTCGCCGTTATGCTCGCCGGCCAGCGGGGGCGGCAGCCGATAAGACACCGGCGTGTCGGACAGTTTCAGCGGGCTGGCGACAAGCTTTAGCGGACCGACGGTTGGATGATGCACTGTAACCGTCATCTCGCGCGCCGCCGTTTGCGGATGGCGGAACAGTTCATCGAGCGTCTGCACCGGTCCGCACGGAATGCCTTTTTCAGCGAGAAGGCGCTGCCACTCCGCCCGCGTCCGCCGCCTGATTTCCTCGTTCAGCCGCCGGTTCAGTTCATCGCGATGGGCGACGCGGCTGGGGTTGGTTTGAAACCGCGGATCGGATCCGATCGAGCGGTCCGACAACAACGAACAAAGCGCTTGAAACTGCCGGTCATTGCCGACGGCGATGACGATCGGTCCGTCGCTTGCCTCGTATGTGGAGTACGGGGCGATGTTCGGATGTTCATTGCCAAGCGGCTTCGGGACGTCGCCGGACAACAAATAATTGGCGGCGACATTCACAAGCGCGCTCACGGCGCAGTCAAACAAAGCGAGATCAATTTTTTGCCCGCGCCCCGTTTTCTCGCGGGCCAAGAGCGCCGCTTCGATCGCGATGGCGGCATACAGGCCGGTGAATACATCCGTGACGGCGACGCCGACTTTGAGCGGACCGGTGTCCGCGGTGCCGTTAATGCTCATCCAGCCGCTCATCGCTTGAATGATGTAGTCGTAACCGGCAAGCGGAGCGAGCGGTCCCGTCTCGCCAAAACCGGTGATGGAGCAGTAGATGAGGCGTGGGTTGAGGCGCGACAACGCTTCATAGCCAAGCCCCCATTGATCCATCGTTCCGGTTTTGAAATTGTGGATAAGGACATCAGCTGTTTCGGCGAGGCGGCGAATCGTCTCTTGTCCTTCTGCCGATTTTAAATTGACGGTGATGCTTCGTTTGTTTCGATTGACGGCGGTATAGTAAGCGCTCATGCCGTTTTGAAACGGCGGACCCCAAAACCGGGTGTCATCCGACCCGCCCGGCGCCTCAATTTTAATGACATCAGCGCCTAAATCGCCTAAAATCATCGTCGCATACGGGCCGGCCAACACGCGCGATAAGTCGAGCACACGCACGCCATCGAGCGCTCCTGGCATCGATTTCCCTCCTTTCTTTTCACATGCAAAAAGCCGGTTCCCACACAGCGTGCAAGATAGGAACCGGCTTGAACGGACTGAGAAGGCATTCCGGCGCGGAGATGCCGTCAGGCCGCACAGTTCTTTTTGTGGTCGATGCATGGAAGCAAACTGCCAACGCTGCCTGTCAGGCAACGGGGCTATCGGACAGATGGTAGAGGCCGTCCGGTCTGCACAAGCGGCCGAGCTGGCAGGAGACGGCTACCCTATATGTTTTATTATAGTTATTTGTTTGATAATTGTAAATAGTCGAACAAGAAATTTGCCAGCGAAAGCCGGCCGGCGAGGGGAATAAGGCATATTGCCGCGTTACTGGCATAGGCCCTTTTCAATACAAAGGAATGACAAGAAATCGTCGCCCGGTCGGACAATTTGGCGTGAAAAGAGCGCAACATTCACCTAAATTTCTATATAATTGTAGAGAAAGGGGAATTGATGACGCAAAGGAAGTGATGGTGCATGTTTCATGTGTTAGTCACGACAGACGCCAATTATCTTCCGCCATTAAAAGTCTTGATGCATTCGCTGTTTTGCAACAACAGGCGCCCGTTTACGTTTTATTTATTGCACTCGCGCATCGCTGCGCATGAACTTCAGGCGCTTGGCGAGTTTGTCCGCCGTCAGGGGCATGAGCTCGTGCCGATTTACGTTGATCCGCAACTGTTTCATGATGCGCCTGTTTTCCGCCACTATACGGTGGAGATGTATTACCGGCTGGCGGCGCATTTGTTTTTGCCGCCGGATGTCGAACGTGTCTTGTACCTTGACCCGGACATTGTGGCGATCAACCCGATGGATGAGCTGTATGACATGGACTTTGAAGGGAACTTGTTCATCGCGGCTGAGCATACCCATTCGACGAAGGTGGCAAACTTGTTCAACAAGTTGCGGTTAAAAACGCCGAACGCGAAAGGGTATTTCAATACGGGTGTGATGATGATGAACATTGCGATGATGCGCGAGCACATCCGTCTTGCAGACATTTACCAGTTCATCCGCGACAACCGGTTCAAGCTTGTTCTTCCCGACCAAGATGTCTTAAACGGGCTGTATTGGGACAAAATTAAGCCGGTCGACGGCTACCGCTACAATTATGACGCGCGCTATTACGACTTTTTGCAGCTTTTGCCCAACCCGAAACATGATTTAGCTTGGATTGAGGAAAACACCGTTTTTATCCATTATTGCGGCAAGGAAAAACCGTGGAAAGACAATTACAAAGGGGAGTTGGGGCGGTTTTACAAACGGTACAGCCAAGTGTTGGAGCTCGAGGGCGAGGCGACGGTGTAGCGCGGCTTGGGAGACGCGTTTAAACAAAGAAAGTCCCCCGCTTCAAGCAAAGCGAAGTGGAAGCGGTTCACAGGAAAAAGGCGCCCCATAAAAGAGGGGCGCCATGTTCGGTTACTGTTTGCGCTCTTGCCGGCGGATGCCGGCTGCGGCCGCGCGCGCTTGCGCTTCGAGGTCTTCGTGGTCGGCAAATTCTGCCGAGTATTCGACATCAATGCCGTCAGATTTCAGCTGTTTCGGCACTTGCGGCAAAGTTGCTTTGTTTTTGTCGCGCGTCCGTTGTCCACGAGAACGGCCCATCACCCATGTCCCCCTATTGCAAAGTGTGAATCGTATGATTCATTCATTAGGATGGCATGGACGGCGCCGCTGTATAAATAGCAATCGTTTCTAGCGGCGCGCTTTTTTGTCCGTATAGCCGCCCGCCTGATCCGCCATTTTAAAATCGCGGGCGTAGCTTACTTCTTGCGCGCTCGTCAATGTATGTTTCACTTTTTCGCGCTTCCGTTTTTCCGCCATCGCTTGTTCCCTCGCTTTGCATTCATATTCCTTTAGTTCCATTTTGCGCGAAACACGGTGTTTTTATGCACGCAAAAAAGAGGATGCCCGTTTGGACAGCCTCTTTTTCCATCGATGCCGCCTCCTGGCTTATGCCTCTTTGCGCTGTTCTTCATTGTGGCCAAAGGAGGGATGGCGCATCGTATAGAGCGTGTAGTTGTCTTTCGTAATTTCATACAAATTGTATACATCCGCGCCGATTTGCTCGAGCAGCGCCCGCCGCGTTTCATTGGCCGGCGTGACGTACGGAAGCTTTTCCGCCGCTTTGATCGAGCGGATGTTGACTTTGCGGATGCGCAAAAACACCGTGTCGATCGACAACTCATAAAACAGCTCATGGAAAAACGCTTCTTTGGCGCGCCGATTGTAGCCGAGCCCATGGTACGGCTTGCCGAGCCATGTGCCTAAAAAGCCGGCACCATCTTGAATGTCAAAGAGGCTGATCGTGCCGATCGGGTTTCCCCATTCGTCCAAAATGGTGCGCGAAATGAGCTCACCGCGTTCTTCCGCCTCAATAAGCTGTTTCGTCATGAATAAAAATTCTTCGTACGAGCTGGCCTTTTGGCGCACGAAAGGGAAGACGTCCGGATGCACCATCAGCTCGTACAGCGCATGGCAGTCTTGCAGCTCGCGTTTTTTCAACATGGCCAATCCCTCCTTCGGATGCCGAGGGCGGCCCTCCTAGTGGGAGCCCACCCTCGAAATTTTTTTATTAAAACTTCATTAAAAAAATTTCGGGGTGGGAATCGAACCCACTAGAACCAGCGCGAGCGCTGGTGGCGCACCATTTGCCTTCCCCATTGTTCCTGTTCGTATGCGGTTATCAGCGACAACTGGTCTAAGGTCTCCTTTATCATACACGATCGGAGGCAAAAAGGAAATTGTTTTTTTGTTAATTTTTTTTGGATATTTTTTGTCGGTCATGCGGCAAAAGCAAATCGATGAGACAGTCTTCCAACGTTGGAAACGAAAAGCGGAAGCCGGCTTGCAATAGCTTCTTCGGGATGACGCGTTGCCCTTCGGTGACGAGCATGCTCATTTCGCCAAGGAGGAGGCGAAGCGTCCAAGCGGGAATCGGAAGCCAATGCGGGCGGTGAAGAAGCCGGGCGGCGGTCAGGCCAAACTCTTTCATTTGCACTGGATGGGGCGCAGTGAAATTGATGGGGCCGGACAGCTCCTCGTGTTCGATGATGTACGAGACCGCACGCACGACGTCTTCAAGATGAATCCATGATAGCCATTGCCGTCCGCTGCCGATTGGGCCGCCGACCAACAACCGGTACGGCTTGATCATCATCGGCAAGGCGCCGCCATGTCGGGCAAACACGACGCCAAAGCGAGCGTAGACGGTGCGGATGCCAAGCTGCTCGATCGGACGGGCCGATGCTTCCCATGCTTGGACGGTCTGGGCTAGAAAGTCGCCGCCGTAATCGATCGTTTGCTCGGTAAATGTCGCGGAGTCCGAAGTGCCATAAATGCCGATGGCGCTGGCGTTGAGAAACAGCGCAGGGCGTTCGGGCAGCGAGTGAATGTAGTTCGCCATCGCTTCAGTGGCTCGGAGGCGGCTGTCGACAATCACTGCTTTCTGCTTCGCTGTCCACCGTTTTCGGTTCAGCGGCTCTCCTGCCAAGTTGATGGCCACATCGATGGCGGCCGGTTTTTGCCTGTCAGCGAAGGAAAGGTAATGAATGTGGCCGTCCGAAGGTTGGGGCGTGCGGGTGAAAATGTAGACGTGATGTCCTTGCTCGGAAAAGCGACGGGCGAGCGCCTGGCCGATCAGCCCGGTGCCGCCATTGATGGCGATGCGCATCGTTCGTTCCTCCCTTATTTCTCATTTTATGCGTGGAAACCGGCGGAAAATCAGTAGGCACAAGGCGAGGCTTTCTTTTATTTTTCGCCGTTTATGCGCCGAATCCCTCTTTTCTGATCAAATGAGATGACCAAACTGTCGTTTTCGCCGCCGTCCCCCTTATGGTACGATAAAATAGAAGAAGGGAGATGAGCGATGGGAACGATTGTCGATCTGGCGGTGACGAAAGAAAACGCCGAACGATTTTTCCTTGTCGTGCACCGTGATAACGCGCCGCCGCTCATGTTGACCATCGACCAAGATGTCGTACTGAAATTCCGGTTGAAAAAAGGGATGACCGTCGATGACGCGCTTCTCCGCGACATCGTCTACGCTGATGCGGTGAAAACAGCGTATCAACAGGCGCTTTACTTTTTGGCGCACCGGATGCGCTCGGAACATGAGGTCGCGGCGCACTTGCGAAAAAAAGGCGCTTCGGATTCGGTGATTGAGGAAGTGCTCAAAAAACTTCGCGCCGAGCGGTATGTCGATGACGAGGCGTTCGCGGCCGCTTATGTGCGCACCCAAAAAAAGACGTCGGCGAAAGGGCCGCTTCTTGTCCGCGCTGAACTGGAACGGCTCGGCGTGCCGAGCCGTTTGATCGAGCAAAGTTTGGCGGAGTATACGTTGGCTGAACAGGTGGCCGTCGCCCGCTCGCTTTACGAAAAGGCGAAAAAGCAACGGCGGGCGGAATCGGCCCGCGCGTTTTTGGAACGAGTGCGGCAGCAACTGATGCGCAAAGGGTTTCCGCATCAGGTGATTGCCGCCGTTTTGGCGGAGGGCAGTGATCGTACTGAACAAGAGGAATGGGAGGCGATCTGTGTTCAGGCAGAAAAAGCGCACCGCCGCTACGCGCACCACCCGCGCCCGCTTTATGAGCAAAAAATGCGCCAAGCCTTATACCGAAAAGGATTTTCGCTCGCCTTGATCGATGAATGGCTGCGCACGCACGTGGGTGGCAGACGATAACGAGCGGAAAGCCCGATGGGCGCCGCCGGATCGCCTCTGACCAAAGAGTTTCTTTATTTCGATCGTCGGATCGCTCAGCTCAATTCTGTTTAAAGAAAGAGCGCTTAAGAACCTCTCGCTTCTTAGCACGGATGGGCACGTTCAATCGGAAACGCCCAAAAAAAGGGAGGCTTGGCCATGATCAAAGGAGAACAAAAACGGTACAGCGAAATGACGAAAGAGGAACTGCAACAAGAAATCGCCATGTTGACGGAAAAGGCGCGCAAGGCGGAACAGATGGGGATGGTGAACGAATACGCGGTTTACGAGCGGAAAATCGCCATGGCGAAGGCGTATATGCTCAATCCAGCTGATTTTCAGCCCGGGGAGATTTATGAAATTGAAGGGGCTCCCGGAGAGTATTTTAAAGTGCGCTATTTAAAAGGAGTGTTCGCTTGGGGCTGGCGGTTGAAAGGAAACGGGGAGGAAGAGGCGCTGCCGATTTCACTGTTGCGCAAGCCGGATTTGCCATAAGCCAAGAACGGCGGCAGGAGAACGCCGTCTCATCTTAATTGGCGCAGGAGACCCCACTTCAAAAACCTTTAGGCTGGGGGGAGTGGACATGCCGGAGCGATTGGAAGCAAAATTGGCCTGAGTCCATTCCTTGCCATGCCTAAAAGGATGGTGAAAAAGCAATGATCCCCTCAAAACGATCATTCTCAGTCAGAGAGAAGGACAGCGTTTACAAAGTTTCTCAAATTGAGAATCACTGTTGTGGAAGCCTCATGTTTTATTAAATCACCAGCTCTCTAAAGGAAGGGGTTCCTTGCGCAAGTTTCAGGAAAAGCGAGTGCGGCCATCATTTGCAAAAAAACCTAGGGAGAAACGATCCCCCTAGGTTGACGAGCTACGACTGCTTGCGCGTCTGCCGCTCTAAAATGATGAGGTCAAGCGTTTGTTGCGTTTCGCCGTTCACTTGCGAGTGGGCGTGTTTTGGATTGGCCCACGGCTGCCCGAACGGATTGGAGTAAAAGTTGTCATAAAACTTTTTGCGCCGATGGTGACCCATGACCGTTCACCTCGCTGCGGAATGTGCCGGGGGAGTGCGGCGGACGATGCCGTGCTCCCCCTTTCTGTTAAAAGAAATCGCTTCGTTCGCCGGAGGCGCGCATCCGTTCTTGCGGGTGGGTGTTGGTCGTGCCGTCCGCCCGCTTCGAGGTGTACTCGGCTTTGGCGCGCGGCTCGCCTTCAAACTTGTTGTTGTTTTGGTTCGGGAAGTTGTGCGCTTTATTCCGCACGGCACATTCCCTCCTTATGGCGTGCTCGTGTTGGGTGGCCAACACGTATTTTTATTATGGGACAACAAGCCGCGCTTATATGTGAAAATGATTGGAACGGCTCCCATCGGACGTTTGGGGCGAGTTCGAGCTTTTTGCGCAGTTTGTCTTCACTGAAAATCGAGCTGGTACACGGGCTGGATGCCAGTGCATCGAAGTGCGGCCGTCGGCCGGTTGCTTTGTGCTATCCTTCCGCCGGTCAGCTGTTTTGTCCAAGCCTTTGGCCGATCGCTTTGAGCGCGGACAGGAAAAAGCGGATCGCGCGGTTCGTATCTGGGTCGTTCAACGCTTTCAGCAAATCGAACACTCCGACTTTTTTCGTTTCGATGGCCGTTTGTTCGTACGCTTCGATGACGCCGGCGGCCATATGTTCAAGCAGTTTCGCCGTTTTCTCCGGATCAAGCGAGGCGGCGAGGCCGGCGATGGCGAATGCGTGGTTGATCATGGTCGTCACCGACTTTTGGTTCAATTGGCCGACGACAATTTTCGCCACGTCTTCCCGCGCTTTTAACAAGGCGTTGGCCGCTTCGAGCAGGCCGCTTTCATGGAGCTGCTCGATGAACTCCAAAAGTTCGCGGACCGCCTCTTCACTGTCGCCGACAGCGACCTTCAGCTTGGCCAGCGCTTCGGCTCGTCTTTCTTCCTCAGTCATTTGGCGCTTTTGAATGGCGGTAATCGGTTTAGCCACCGATCGTCACCCCCTTGTTCTCCTCGGTGAGCGGCACGTAATCGCTCCGCCGCCACTTCCGCTCCACTTCGACACCGTTTTGCGGATGGCGCTTTTTAAAGCGCGGATTTGTGCGCGGCAGCGGCGTCTTGCCGGATCGCTCAATGACTTCCATGCGCACGCGCGCTTGTTTGTAGGCCGGCGTGTTCGTGCGATGGTCGGTCTGCGGCCCGGTCAACATGTTAATGGCGCTTTCGTTTGCTGTGGAGTGCATCGGCAAGAATAGTTCGTTGCCTCTGACGCGGTCGGTCACAAGCACGCGCACCTTGACGCGGCCATACGGCGAGATGAGCCGGACGAGCGCCCCGTCTTCAATGCCGCGCTCTTTGGCGAGTTCAGGTGACACTTCGACGAACACTTCCGGGAATTTATGTTCGATGCCTTTTGATTTGTACGTCAAGTTTCCTTCATGGAAATGTTCAAGCAACCGGCCGTTGTTCACAAGCAAATCGTACTCTTCCGGATATTGCACCGGCTCGACCCAATCGGCCAACGCAAAGCGGGCTTTGCCGTCCGGGAAGTTGAACCGCTCTTTATACAACAGCGGCGTATCGGCCCCGTCGTGACTGCCCCAGCATAAGCTGTTCCAGCCCTCGAGCCGGTCGTAATGCGCCTGTGAGTACAGCGGAGCGAGGCTGGCGATTTCGTCCATAATTTCTTTCGGATCGGCGTAATTCCAGTCAGCGCCAAGCCGCTTCGCGATTTCTTGAATGATCCACCAGTCTGGTTTGGAGTCGCCAAGAGGCTCCAGCGCTTGGTAAAAACGTTGGATGCGGCGCTCCGTGTTGGTGAACGTTCCTTCTTTTTCCAGGCTCGGTGCTGCCGGCAAGATGACATCGGCGAATTGCGCCGTTTTTGATAAGAAAATGTCTTGGACGACGACAAAGTCAAGCTTCGCCAACGTCTCTTGCACATGGTTGGCGTTGCAGTCAACAAGCGCCATATCTTCGCCGACGATATACATCGCTTTCAGCTCGCCGCGCTCGGCCGCTTCGAGCATTTGGATGTTGTCAAGGCCTGGTTTCGCATCGATGCGGACGCCGTACGCTTTTTCAAACTTCGCGCGCGCGGCGTCATCGGTGACATGTTGGTAGCCAGGTAGCCAGGCAGGAAGCGATCCCATGTCGCAAGCGCCTTGAACGTTGTTATGGCCGCGGAGCGGGAACGCGCCGGCGCCCGGGCGCCCGTAGTTGCCGGTTGCGAGCAATAAGTTCGAAATCGCCGCCGATGTGTCGCTGCCGCCCGTATTTTGCGTCACACCCATGCCCCAGAGGACGCACGTGCCATCCGCTTCATGGATCATTTCGGCGATGCGGATGAGGTCGGCTTTGGCGACGCCGGTGATTTGTTCCGCGTAGTCGAGTGTATATTTTTCAAGCAACTGCTTAAACTCCTCAAAGAAATGGACGCGCTCGCGAATGAACGCTTCATCGTGCCAGCCTTGGTCGATGATGTATTTGGTGACGGCCATGAGCCATACTTGGTCGGTGCCTTGTTTCGGACGGATGAACAAATCGGCGCGCTCCGCCATTTCGTTGCGGCGCAAGTCAGCGACAATGAGTTTTTGCCCGAACAGCTTATGCGCCCGTTTGACGCGGGTGGCGATGACCGGATGCCCCTCGGCCGGGTTGGCGCCGATGATGATGACAAGGCCAGCCGAGGCGATGTCGTGAATCGTGCCGGAATCGCCGCCCATTCCGACCGTGCGGAACAAGCCGTCGGTCGCGGGAGACTGGCAGTAGCGCGAACAGTTGTCGACGTTGTTCGTTTCAAATACTTGCCGCGCGAGCTTTTGCATTAAATAGTTTTCCTCGTTGGAAATTTTCGACGATGAAATAAAACCGATGGCGTTGCCGCCGTATTGCCGCTTGATCGCGCCAAGTTTTTCGGCAACTAGATCGAGTGCTTCTTCCCATGTCGACTCGACGAACACGTCGCCTTTGCGAATGAGCGGTTTCGTTAGGCGCTCTTCGCTGTTGACGAAATCCCAGCCGAATTTTCCTTTGACGCATGTGGAAATCGCGTTGACCGGCGCTTCAGATACAGGCTGGACTTTTAAAATTTTCCGCCCTTTCGTCCATACTTCAAACGAACAGCCGACGCCGCAGAACGTGCAAACCGTTTTCGTCTTTTTGATTCGCTGTTCGCGCATGGCCGCTTCGATTTCAGAAATGGCAAAAATGCTCGTATAGTTCGGTTCAACCTCTTTGACAAAGTCGATCATCGGATTGAGCACGTCTTTATCTAGGCCGGTCAGAAACCCGGCTTCGCCAAGCATCGATTTTTCCATTAACGCGTTGCACGGGCAGACGGTGACGCAATGCCCGCAGCTGACGCACGACGATTCGTTGATCGGCACTCCGCCGTCCCAAACGACGCGCGGCCGTTCCGCTTCCCAGTCGATAGAGAGCGTTTCGTTCACTTGCAAGTTTTGGCACGCTTCGACGCATTGCCCACAGGCGATGCATTGGTTCGGGTCGTAGCGGTAAAACGGATGCGACATGTCGACTTCGGACGGGTCGACTTTCGGCCGGTACGGATACGTTTGATGTTCAATTTGCATCATTTCCGCCGTGTTGTGCAGCTTGCAGTTGCCATTGTTGTTGTCGCACACCGTACAGTACAAGAGATGATTTTCCAACAGGCGGTCCATCGCTTCTTTTTGCGCCGCTTTCGCCCGCGGCGAGTTGAGCTCGACGACCATGCCGTCCTCAACCGGAGTCGCACAGGCGCGAAGCAGCGTTCCATTGACTTCGGCGATGCACGTGTCGCACGTCTGAATGGCGCCAAGTTCCGGTGTATAACAAACTTGCGGGTGCGGAATGCTGTGTTTATTGACGACTTCCAAAATCGTCATCCCTGGCTTGGCGCGGTATGCATGCCCGTTGATAGTGACCGTCACCGTTTGCGCTTCCATCGTCGTTCCCCCTTTGCAAAATAAAAACTCCACCAGCGACGAGACGAATGCTTCATCGTGGTGGAGTAGTTCTTTAGCATAGCGATGCTAAACAACCAATCCAATGTTTGCTGGAATCGTAGAAAAATAACAAGGCGTCGTCCTGCCTTATTATTTTTCCACTATGTATACATTTGCTATAGTTTATTATAGTATGGCGAAACGAAGAACACAACGGATTGGTCGGAAGTTTTTCTGCTGACCGCAGAAGGAGGGATGAGAATGTCAAAAAAAGAAGCCGCTTTCAACGATATTGTGCGCAAAGTGCGCAAACAGCTGTTTGGCAAAGGGCCGGAGCGGATCAAAACGTACTTTGTCGACAACTTGGCGATCACCATTTTGCACGGCAATTTGACGCCGACGGAAAAATTTATCGCCCGCACGCCGGAAGGGCGGGATATGGTGCACGCCGCGAGAACGAAAATGATTCAAGACGTGTACGCCCAGCATGTGCCGGACGGCATGGAAGAGCTTGTCGGTTCGAAGCTTCTTTATTTGTTCAGTGACATTAAAGTGGAAGAAGATATGGCGGTTTCCGTTTTCGTTTTCGAAAAACCGATTGAATTGTGACAAATTTGTGAACGGAAACCGTTGTGTTTTGTGGCGGTTCATGGTATGCTTATGAATGTTAGCAACATGGAAATAGGAGAAGCCTTGCCGGCTAAACGGCTTTGCCGCTTGGCAGGCAGGTTTCGGAAACGGATGTGCGTTGGTTTCGCTGCAGAAGTGCTGGGCGCAAACTACCGCCGCTTTTCGCTGACAGGGGTGAGTTTGTCCTCTTGTCCGGAAGGCGGCGGTTTTATTTTGATATGGAAGGGAGGGAAAATGGGTGAGCGGGTTTGCGGCGAAAAGGCGGCCGATTATAAAATACCGGAACGGGCGCTTTGTTGAGGAAGAAGATGAGATCGCGCTCGAGTTTCCGTTGACGATAACGGTCAACGGCGAGGAGTTCGCGACGATTGTTTGCACGCCCGCGCATCTCGACGAACTTGTCATCGGTTTTTTGGCGTCTGAGGGGGCGATTCGCACGTATAGTGACATTAAGGCGATGACGATCGACGGGGAGCGGGGGTTCGCCTATGTGGAACTCGCTTCAGGTGGTCTTCCGGCCAAGCAGTTTTACGCGAAGCGGTTCATCGGCTCCTGTTGTGGAAAAAGTCGTCAGTTTTATTTTTACAATGACATGAAGACAGCGAAAACGATTGTCGGCGGCATTGCCGTGAAGGCGGACGACTGCATTCGCCTTATGGAAGCGTTGCACGAGCAGTCGACGGACTTTGCGGCGACCGGCGGCCTTCATAACGCCGCGCTCGCCACGCCGGATGGGATGGTCGTTGCCCGCTCTGACATCGGACGCCACAATGCGCTCGATAAACTGTACGGCTATTGCCTGCGCCATCAAGTTGCGATGAAAGATAAGCTCGTCGTGTTCAGCGGCCGCGTCTCATCGGAAGTGCTCTTGAAGGCGGCGAAAATGGGCGTGAGCGTCCTGCTCTCGAAATCGGCGCCGACGACGCTGGCGTTGGATTTGGCGGATGAGCTCGGCATAACAGTGGTTGGCTTTTTGCGCGGGCAGGCGTTTAACGTGTATACGCATGAGAGACGAATCATAATCGGATGAAAGGGGAGGAGAGGTCGTGAAAAACCGTTGGCTCATTGCTTTATCCGCTGTTGGCATTCATATTTCGATTGGGTCTGTTTATGCGTGGAGCAATTTTACCAATCCGTTAAAACAATTGTTTGGCTGGTCGGACCAAGAAGTAGCGCTCACGTTCAGCATTGCGATCTTGTTTTTAGGATTGTCGGCTGCTTTCCTCGGTCATTTTGTTGAAAAGCATGGGCCGCGGAAATCTGGGCTGTTGGCCGCCATCTTTTTTGGCCTCGGGGTGACCGGTTCCGGACTGGCTGTTGCGCTTGGATCGAAATATCTTCTGTACTTGTTTTACGGCGTGCTGGGGGGAATCGGCCTCGGCGTCGGATACATTGCGCCGGTGTCGACGCTCGTCAAATGGTTTCCGGACCGCCGTGGTTTGGCTACGGGGCTGGCGATTATGGGGTTCGGGTTTGCCGCGGCGATTGCGAGTCCGGTGATGAACAGTTTGATTGCCTCCGTCGGCGTTCAAAATACGTTTTTCATTTTAGGCATTACGTATTTTGTTATTATGACGTTATCCTCTCTTTATTTAGAAAAGCCGCCAGAGGGATGGCTGCCGGAAGGATTTAAGGAAAAAGTGAAAGAAGGGAAAGCGAAGCCTTCGCTTGATTTGGCGCAACTGACAGCCAATGAGGCCGTCAAAACAAGACGGTTTTGGTATTTATGGTTCATGTTGTTTATTAACGTGACTTGCGGCATTGCCGTTTTAGCAGTGGCGAAACCGTTGGCTGTGGAAAGCATCGGCATCAGCCAAACGGCAGCGGCGGCACTGGTTGGCGCCATCGGGGTGTTTAACGGGTTAGGGCGCATCGGTTGGGCGTCGGCTTCCGACTATATTGGACGGCCAAATACGTACACGACGTTTTTCGTTTTGCAAATTTTGATTTTCTTCCTGTTGCCGAACGTGTCCATCAAATGGCTGTTTATCATTATGTTGACGATTGTCTACACGTGTTATGGCGGCGGATTTGCCTGTATTCCGGCGTATATCGGCGATTTGTTTGGCACGAAGCAACTTGGCGCGATCCACGGCTATATTTTGACCGCTTGGGCCGCAGCTGGTCTCGTTGGACCGATGTTTGCCGCGTATATCAAAGACACGACCGGTTCTTACGAAGGGAGCTTGGCCTTTTTTGGTGGATTGTTTGTCATCGCCTTCATCATATCTTTGCTCGTCCGCGTCGATATTCGCCGACTGCGCGCTCAACATGAACAAATCGCCTATGTTTCTGCGGCTAAAGAAAGTTGAAAACGATTTCCGTTCGTTCCCCTCGGCATGTTGCAAGCCATGCCGGGGGTTTTTTGATATAATGAGGTGGACAATAGGCATCATGGGGGAAACGGTGAATGAAAAGAGAAACCGAGCGATTTCCGGCGCGCGAATTTCAGCGTGATTTGCTTGATTGGTTCGCCCGCGAGCGCCGCGATCTTCCATGGCGAAAAGACCGCGACCCGTATAAAGTGTGGGTGTCGGAAGTGATGCTGCAGCAGACGCGCGTCGAGACAGTCGTTCCGTATTTTGAAAAGTTTATCGAGCAGTTTCCAACGTTGGAGGCGCTCGCTGAGGCTGATGAGGACGAGGTGCTGAAGGCGTGGGAAGGACTCGGCTATTACTCGCGCGTGCGCAACTTGCACGCGGCGGTGAAAGAAGTAAAGGAGCACTATGGCGGCAAAGTGCCGGATAACCCAGACGAATTTTCCAAACTGAAAGGGGTCGGACCGTATACGGTCGGGGCGGTGTTGAGCCTTGCTTACGGTGTGCCGGAGCCGGCTGTTGACGGCAACGTGATGCGCGTCTTGTCGCGTCTGTTTCTCGTGACAGACGATATTGCCAAACCGTCGACGAGAAAACGATTTGAACAAATCGTCCGCGAAATTATGGCGTACGAAAACCCGGGAGCATTTAACGAAGCGCTGATTGAGCTCGGCGCCCTTGTTTGCACGCCCCGCCGTCCGTCATGCCTTCTTTGCCCGGTGCAAGCCTATTGCCGGGCGTTTGCTGAAGGGGTGGCGGAAGAGCTGCCGGTGAAAACGAAAAAAACAGCGGTCAAGCAAGTGCCGCTTGCGGTCGCGGTGCTCGCCGACCATGAAGGCCGCATTCTCATCCGCAAGCGCAACAGCACCGGCTTGCTTGCGAACTTATGGGAGTTCCCAAGCTGCGAAACGGGCGGCGAAGGCGGGAAAGAAAAGCTCGAGCAAATGTTCCGGGAGCAATACGGTTTGCAAACCGAGCTTTCAGAACCAATTGCCTCGTTTGACCATGTCTTTTCCCATTTAGTCTGGCAGTTGGCCGTATTTCCCGGCCGCCTAATCTATAGTGGGCCGATCGAAGAGCCGCTTCGGCTTGTGCCGGAAGATGAGATTGAGGCATACGCTTTCCCAGTGTCCCACCAACGCATTTGGCGCGAATATAAAGAACACGCAGGCGAAGCGCGCCGCCTGCATTAATCAGGCACCGGCATCGTGCCATGTGTATACGTTGCTTCGCGGCGTCCAAGGCCGCCGCGCGCTTCGATTTCCTCGATGATTTCGCGGTGGATCGTCTGCCCTTCGACGTTTAAATACGGGGCGATTTGTTGAAACGAATGATGAAAATAAGCGAGCTCGTCATCGGTCCATTCCGTTTTCGGAATCATCGACAGCTCGGTCATATCGCGACCGACATACATACGTTGCGCCTCCCTCGTTTGCGAAATTCGGCTATATTATGTGTAAAGGAGCGGAAAAACATGAGCGGAAAAGTGGCGGTTGTAACTGGAAGCAGCCGCGGCATCGGCAAGGTCATTGCCTTGCGGTTGGCCAAGGAAGGATATGATATTGTCGTCAACTACGCCCGGAGCAAAGCAGCGGCCGAAGAAACGGCGCGTGAAATTGAAGCGCTCGGGAGAAAAGCGCTCGTCGTCAAAGCGAACGTTGGCGATGTCGAGAAAATTCGCGCCATGTTTGCCCAGATTGATGAAGTGTTTGGGCGGGTCGATGTGCTCGTGAATAACGCCGCATCCGGCGTCTTGCGCCCGGCGATGGAGCTTGAGGAAACGCATTGGAACTGGACGATGAACATCAACAGCAAAGCGCTTTTGTTTTGCGCCCAGGAAGCGGCCAAAAGAATGGAGCGGGTCGGCGGCGGGAAAATTGTGAGCATCAGCTCGCTCGGGTCGATCCGCTATTTGGAAAACTATACGGCGGTCGGCGTCTCGAAGGCGGCGCTTGAGGCGTTAACCCGCTACTTGGCTGTCGAGCTGGCGCCGAAAAACATCGCCGTCAACGCTGTTTCCGGCGGGGCGGTCGATACAGATGCGCTGAAACATTTCCCGAATCGTGAACAACTGCTCGCTGACGCTGCGGCGAACACGCCGGCCGGCCGCCCGGTCAAGCCGGATGATATCGTCAATGCCGTGATGTTTTTATTGTCAGATGCGGTTGCGATGATTCGCGGCCAGACGATCATTGTCGATGGTGGAAGATCTTTACTTTTGTAACGTCAGCGGATAGAATGATCACCTCCGGGGCATAGTAAAAGCACGTGGAGGTGAGAACAATGGCCAAACAACCGAACAAAACAGCAGCTGGCACGAACATTCAAGAAGTAAGACAACAAAATGCCCAATCGGCTCAAGCCGCTCAAGCCGGCCAATTTGCGACGGAATTTGCTGCTGAGACGGACGTTCAACATGTAAAACAACAAAATGCGCAAGCGGAAGCCCGCAAAGCGCAAAACGTCAATCAATAACGACTGATCATCGAGAGTTGGCGCCTGTTGATCGCTAGGCAACGCACGCTGCCGGAAGAGCGCAGGCGACAGGCCGAATATGGAAGACAAAAGCAGGGGCAATACGCCTCTGCTTTTTTATCATCCCTAACCGAGAAGTCTCCCACTTCAATGCGATCAACGTAAGTGAGGACAGCGGAACCGTGGGGCGCATGGGGATGGCTTGGTCAACAGCCTGCCGTTAGGCAAGAATCCCCAAGAATCTCCCACTTCTCAGCGTTTGCACAGGTGGGAAAGCGTTCAACGACAAAATCTCTCGTTGTTTGGCAAGATTCGTGAAAGGAATGGAAGGCCGAAGTCGCGAAATGATAAAAAAACGATACGACAAAGGGGAAGGAGAAGCGGGATGGGCATGATGGGATGCGCACGGACCGATGCGAACGACGAAGCGCTGTTTTGGCGGCATGAAATGGAGCGCTGCGAAGAGATCGTCCGCCAGCTCGATGAACTCGAACGCGAAGCGCCGACGGATGCCTTGCGCGAGGAAGTGCGGCAAATGAAGCGGCAAGTGGAAGCCGTTCGCCGCGTATTGTTGGGGTGGATGCCTTCCGACGCATGAGCCCTCGGCATTCGCCTCTGCACTGCTTGGTTGCTGTTGCTTCGGCAAGGCGGCCTGCTTTGCTTTCCATTTGCGAAAGGAACAGGGTATAATATTGAAGAAGAAGCTCCCATCGGAAAGTAGGGAAGAATGATGCCAGCATACCCTCGGGAAGGGAAAATCATTCAAATCCATAGCTACAAACATAATGGGACGATTCATCGTATTTGGCAGGAAACGGTCGTATTAAAAGGGACGCCATCGTATGTGATTGGAGGCAACGACAAAACGCTCGTCATGGAAGCAGACGGCCGGACGTGGGTGACGCGCGAACCGGCGATTTGTTTTTTTCATGCCAAGCATTGGTTTAACATTATCGCCATGATTCGTGAGGACGGGGTGTACTACTATTGCAATTTAAGCTCGCCGTTCGTTTGGGATGAAGAGGCGCTCAAGTATATCGATTATGATTTGGATATTAAAGTGTTCCCGGATATGACGTACATGCTGCTTGATGAAGACGAGTATGAGCGGCACCGCCGCGAAATGCACTATCCTGATGTGATCGACCGCATTTTAAAAAATAACGTGCAGAAGCTCATCGGCTGGATCAAGGAGCGGAAAGGGCCGTTTGCGCCCGAGTTCATCGACAAATGGTACGGAGTGTTTCAGGCGTACCAGACATAAATAAGCGGCATGAAAAAAGCCTGTTCGGCAACGCTGGCAGGTTTTTTCTGCTTTTTTGCCGAAAGCGGCACGTATGAGGAGTTGATGGCGAAGCGGGGGAGTGCTGGATCCCCGGATGAAAAACTGAAGCAGGCGGTCCGCTACGAGCGGCCGCCTGCTGACTTTTCGAGCTCTTTCTCCAGCTTGTCGTCGAAATGGTAATGATGGAAGCTGTCAATCAGTTTATCCAAATGTTCCAGACGATCCCCATAATCAATGATCGCTCCAATCAAAGAAAACAACCGGTAATCGGCCGGCGGCTGGCCGTCCGCATAAAAGGCGGAAGCGAGCCGCTCGCGCTGGCGGTGGATTTCTACCATTCTTTCGCTATGAGGGAGCGGTTTTGTTTTATGAATAAATTTCAACAATAGCTGTTCATGATAATCAAGCAAGCAGCCAAGATGCGCGCAGACGGCTTGGCGGAGCTCGGCGGGCAGACGGCTGAACTCATTTTCAAGACGATGCAACCATTTTAATACCGACAGCGCCCGATCAGCCGCGGCGATCATTTGTCGATACAACACGAGCTTGCGCGATTTTTGGAAGCGCTGGCGCCGGAAATACGTGCGCTCCTCTTTGTACATAAAATATAAGTGTTCGAGCTTTGTCATCTCTTCATGCCGCGCCTCAATTTCTTCTTTCAGATGATGATAGTCGGCCGCTTGTTGTTTATGCAGGCGGATCCATTTTACAATGGCCTCTGTTTCTTCGCTGATTTTTTCATATAACTTTTTTTCGTATTTGGGCGGCAAAAAAATTAAATTGACGATAAAGGCGGCGAAAATGCCAAGCATTATCGTTAAAAAGCGGACGGTCGCAAATTCGATAAACTGGCGATCTGTATATTCCATAATCGCGATGACCGTGACCAGCGCTACGGAAATTGTCGATGATTCCAGGCGCATTTTCAGGCAAATGGCGATGACGATCATCAGCGTCAAGCCGACGATCAACGGATCGCGTCCAAGGATGAGGACAGCGGCAATGGCGAACAAGGCGCCGATCACGTTTGCCTGTACTTGCTCGATCAGCGATAAATACGAGCGGTAAATGGTCGGCTGCATGGCAAACACAGCGGAAATGCCGGCGAACGAGGGTGATGGAAACTGAAAGAGCGCCGCTAAAAACAAGGCGAGCGCTACCGCGATCCCCGTTTTTAAAATGCGGGCACCGAGCTTCATCTATATCAAAACTCTCCTTTATGTTTTGGTGGACCATTCAGTACTATACACAGTTTCATCCTATGTGCGCAAGAGAAAAATATAACGCCCCGCCTTTCTAGCGGGGCGTGGGGAATCAAAAAGCAGTCGGCACATGAACGGTGCGGCGGTTGGGGAGGCGAACGCTCACTTCGCGCTCGAGTCGGAGGGCGTCGAGCCATTTCGGTTGACCGCCTACGGAGCGGGTAAGCGCGAGCGGTTGGCCGGCAGCGAGCGGCTGGGCCGCGTCGCCGTATGGCTCAGTGGCGATCACGATGCGCGCTGAACTGTCTGTTTTCCAAAGCGTATCGGCTGCATTCGTCATCCATATCGCTTCGTGATCGAAACTGGCGACAAACAAACTGTATTTTTGTTTTGGCTGTTGCTTCGCTTCAGAAGGCATGAAAGTGAGTCTGGCTGCTTCAAGCAAGCTGTACCCATGGTCATAAACGAGCGGCTCGATGAGCGGAGCTGGCGTTTCCGCGCTATGGACAAGCAGGCCGGCTGAGCCGAGCCGCGTATAGCGAAGAGGCGCGCCTGCACGGCCAATGTAGGCGAACGTGGAGGCCGAAGCGAGAAACGGATGGGACAAATCCGGTTCGCCAAGCAGTCCATTTCGTGCGGCCGATTCATAGATGACATGGACGTGGCTGAGCGAGGCGACGCGAACATGAGTGATGCGCTCCATCGCCGCCGCCAAACGAAACAAGCGGTCGGACAACGAAAACACGTCGCTCGGCAACATGGCGATTTGCCAAAACAAAACGCTCTCATCCGAAGTCGGCCGGGTTGATTCAAAAAGAAGCATGAAGCCAAACTGTTTCACCAGCTGGCGAAGATGGGCGCAAATCGGCACGGCGTCGGCAGAACGGGAAATGTATACATGGCCGACGGTGAAGTGGTCGTTCGTGGCAATTTCCGGGTTTTGTCCGGCGTTGGCGAGTTTGTCCATCCATAATTTGCGCGGAATGTCGAACTGGATGACGGCGGTTGCTTCGGCTGGATGAGGGCGAGCCATTTCGTTCCACCGCTTCAGCGCTTCAACAGCGGCCCGGGCGTGGTCGCTTGACGGAACGTTTTGTTTTTCGACCGCCGTCCATAGGAAAACGCGGTTTTGTTCTATTGCGCTTTGTCGATGATGTGTCTGCTGTTCCATTATATGATAGGCGCGGCCGGGAGAGATTCTCCCTGCGGCGCCGGACACCTCCTCTCATTTGCCTAGCTGGTCGAGAAATTACAGTCTCAATTTTCAGAATTTGTTGTTTATCATATCATGCGGGCTGCAAGAAATCAATCGTCCTTCTCCCGGGAGACATCTTGTTCACAAAATTGTCAACAATGGCGAACGCATAGAGAAGCCATGGTGTTTGTGGAGAAATGGAAACAGGGGAGAATATGGAACGAACAGCGGCCAACAATTGAAAACCTTGCTCTATTTTTTGAGGGGAGAAACAAAAAACTTCCCGCAGCGCCCGACAAAAACGGAAGGCGTCCCAAACAGGCGGGGACACCTTCTCTCATGAACGAATATGCACAGAGATCGAAAAGAGAAGCTGGTTTTGGCATTTCCGTTGCTCAAAGCTGCCGGAACGCCTTGCCGACCGCGTCGATCGTGTAGGCGATGTCGTCTTCCGTATGGGCGAGGGTGATAAACCATGCCTCGTATTTCGACGGCGCGAGATTGATCCCTTGTTTGAGCATGAGCTTGAAAAATTTTGCAAACAACTCGCCGTCGCTGCGCTGGGCTTGCTTGTAGTTTTCCACTTTTTCGTCAGTGAAGAAAACGGTGAGCGCGCCTTTTAAGCGGTTGACGGTCACCGGAAGGCCGCATTGGCGGGCGTGGGCAAGGATGCCTTCTTCCAGCATCGCTCCCAATCGGTCGAGATGCTCATACACGCCCTCTTGTTTCAACACTTCAAGGCAGGCGATGCCAGCGAGCATCGACGCCGGATTGCCGGCCATCGTTCCGGCCTGGTACGCCGGTCCGAGCGGAGCGACTTGTTCCATAATGTCTTGGCGTCCGCCGTACGCCCCGATCGGCAAGCCGCCGCCGATGATTTTCCCCATCGCGGTCAAATCGGGTTCCACGCCGAGCAAGTTTTGCGCCCCGCCGTACATAAAGCGGAAGGCGGTGATCACTTCGTCGTAAATGACGAGCGCCCCTGCCTTGTGTGCGATTTCATTGATCGCTTCTAAAAAGCCCGGTCTTGGCAAGACGATGCCGAAGTTGCCGACGATCGGCTCGACGAGGACAGCTGCGACTTGCTCGCCCCAAACGTTCATCGCTTCGCGGAACGATTCGACATCATTGTATGGCACGGTAATGACCTCTTGAGCGATGCTCGGCGGCACGCCGGCTGAGTCCGGCGTCCCCAATGTCGATGGGCCCGAACCGGCGGCGACAAGCACGAGGTCGGAATGGCCATGGTAGCAGCCTTCGAATTTGACGATTTTGCTTCGGCCGGTGTAGGCGCGGGCGACGCGGATCGTCGTCATCACCGCTTCCGTCCCCGAATTGACAAACCGCACTTTTTCGAGCGACGGAATCGCCTCTTTTAACATTTTGGCGAATGTAATCTCATGCGGCGTCGGCGTGCCGTACAACACACCGGTCTCGGCCGCCCGCCGAATGGCTTCCGCGATGTGCGGATGAGCGTGCCCGGCGATGATCGGTCCGTAAGCGGCCAAATAGTCGATGTACTTGTTTCCGTCCACATCCCAAAAATACGCCCCTTGCGCCCGCTCCATCACGACCGGCGCACCGCCGCCGACCGCTTTGTATGAGCGGGACGGGCTGTTCACTCCACCGACGATGTGCTGGAGCGCTTCTTCGTATAATTGTTCTGATTTGGTCCATTGCATGGCTTGATCCTCCTGTTTCCGTTGACTGCCTCTTTCTATAGTAAACCGACGAGAATCAAACTTCAATGCTGTAGTAGGTGTAAGGGAGTGTCGGCTGAAAAAATCCGGCAAGAAATCGTTTGTTTCCGTCTATATGACGACGGTCGATCGGCGAGTGGGCGTTGATGGAAGATGAACGCAGGGCGGCGGCTGGCGCAACGGCGTCAACAGGCTGGAAAACAAAAAAGATGCAAATGGCGGCGATTCATGTATAATGCAACATAGGAGAAGGGCGCAAGCCGTCTTTTCCGTTCGACGCCAAGGAGAGGTCAGGAGGAGAACGATGAACGCGATTGAAGTAGAACATTTGCGCAAAGAATTTAAAGTGCACATAAGCCGCTCCGGACTTGTCGGAGCGTTTCGCGATTTATGGACGCGCCGTTATACGCTCGTTCGAGCGGTTGATGACATTTCGTTTGCCGTCAAGCAAGGGGAAATCGTCGGTTATATCGGCGAAAACGGCGCAGGAAAATCGACCACTATCAAAATGTTGACCGGCATTTTAACGCCAACGTCTGGGCGCATTGTCGTCAACGGGATGAATCCCCATAAAGAGCGGGAAAAATTCGTGCGCACGATCGGCGTCGTGTTCGGCCAGCGTTCGCAACTGTGGTGGGATATTGCTGTTCAAGAATCGTTTCGCTTGCTGAAAAAAGTGTATCGCGTCTCGGATGAACAGTACCGCCGCCATATGGGCGAGGTGATCGAGATGCTCGAGATCGGGCCGCTGCTTGACAAGCCGGTGCGCAAGCTGTCGCTTGGCCAACGGATGCGTTGCGAGCTCGCCGCCGCGCTCATTCACAACCCGCCGCTGTTGTTTTTGGATGAGCCGACGATCGGCCTTGATGTGCTCGTGAAGCTGAACATCCGCCAGTTTTTAAAGCAGCTGAATGAACGGTATGGCACGACGATTCTGCTGACGACGCACGACATGTCAGACATTGAAGCGCTTTGCGAACGGGTCATTATGCTCGATGAAGGGAAAATCATTTACGACGGGTCGCTTGAGCGCCTGAAAGAAAGATGGGGCCAAGGAAAACGGGTCGCCTTTACGTTCGCCGAAGCGGTGACGGCCGCTTTTTTGCAGCAGTTGACCGAAGGATTGGGTGTAGCTTGGAAAAAAGGCGAGCAGTCGAACGTTTGGGTCGCGCACGTTCCGCCGGGAGGCGTGCCGGAAGTGGTCAGTCGCGTGGCTGCCCGTTGTGCGCTGCAAGACATTCGCATTCATGAAGTGCCGACGGAAGAAATCGTCCGCAACATTTATGAAGAAGGTGCTGTCCGTGGATAAGTATATGGAAATGGTCCGCATCCGCTTTTTAATGATGCTCGCCTACCGGACAAACTATTACACTGGCATTTTGATTTATGCCATTAACATCGCAGCGTATTACTTTCTTTGGTCAGCCATTTATGGCGGCAAATCATCGATGCAAGGGATGTCGCTTGGGCAAATGACGACGTATGTCGCCATTTCGTGGCTGGCGCGGGCGTTTTATTTTAATAATCTTGACCGTGAAATCGCCATGGAAATCCGCGATGGAAAAGTGGCGGTCGAACTCATCCGCCCGTACAGCTATTTAGGGATGAAAGCTGTGCAAGGGCTTGGCGAAGGGTTGTTTCGCCTTTTCTTTTTATCGCTGCCTGGGCTTTTGGTCGTATCGCTTTTTTTGCCGCTTCAGTTTCCAGGACACGCCAAAACGTGGCTGTCTTTCGGCTTGTCGCTTCTATTCAGCTTTATCATTTTTTCGGAGCTGAACTTGCTTGCCGGGGTCGTGACGTTCTTTACGTTCCGAAATGAAGGGTTGTTGCGGGCGAAGCGGTTTATCATCGACTTGTTTTCCGGACTCATTTTGCCGCTTTCCTTTTATCCCGATTGGGCGCAGCGGGCGATGATGTATTTCCCGTTTCAAGCCATCAGCTACATCCCAAGCATGATCATTACAGAAAGTTTTAAAGGTGCTGCTGTCCGTGATGGCCTGCTTCTGCAGGCAACGTGGTGCATCGTATTGCTTTTCCCGATTGGATGGTTATGGAGAGCGGCGAAAAAGCGTCTCGTTGTGCAAGGGGGGTAAACGTTGTTTTACGTATCGGTTTTTTTTCAATACATGGCGCAATATATGAAGACAAAGCTGCAATATCGAGCCGATTTGTTCGTGGAGTGGCTGTCTGACTTTATGGCTCAGGCGGTCAACTTGGTATTTTTGCTGGTTGTGTTCGGCCATACGACGCTGCTTCACGGCTGGTCACGCGATGAGATTTTGTTTATTTACGGTTTTTTTCTTGTTCCGTATGCTGTATTTGGCGCCTTTTTTAACCTTTGGGATTTTAATGAACGATATATTGTGCAGGGGGAAATGGATCGCGTGTTGACGCGCCCGCTAAACAGCCTGTTTCAAATTGTTTTGGAGCGGATGGAGCTCGAATCGTTGCTTGGCGCCATCCCTGGGTTGATCGTCATGGCATATGCCGGCGCCCGTTTGTCGCTGACGTTTCACTGGTATGATGCGTTTATCTTTTTGTTGTTTGTCATTGGCGGGGCGCTCATTTATGCGGGGATTTTCATTTCACTGGCAACGATCAGCTTTTTTGCCGACGCCCGCACCTCCATCATGCCGATGATGTACAACATCAGCAGCTATGGACGCTACCCGATCGATATTTATCATCGCGTCATCCGCTATATTTTAACGTGGGTGTTGCCGTTTGCCTTCGTCGGTGTCTATCCAGCTTCGTATTTTCTTCATAAGCAGGAATGGTATGGTTATGCGTTTTTGACTCCGGTTGTCGGTCTAGTGTTTTTCGCTATTGCGGTCATGCTTTGGAACGCTGGGGTGAGACGATACCGCGGGACGGGGAGCTAGCGCCCCCGCTCGCTTTTGTTCGTTTGCCATCAAAATGACAAACAATGGTCAAGCAATAGACACAATCTTTTTTGTATAGTTCCCCTTTCATTTCGTAAAATATATTGTGAATATATTCACAAAAAGGGGAGGAAGAAAGGGTGGATCTCGATGAAAAACGGGAGAGGAAATCGGGTAGCGGTCGTCGGCACCGGGTTTGTCGGCGCCAGCTATGCGTTTGCTTTAATGAATCAAGGGATTGCTGATGAGATTGTGCTGATCGATGCGAATGAAAACAAGGCAGTGGGCGATGCGATGGACTTAAACCACGGGAAAGTATTTGCGCCGAAGCCGGCTGACATTTGGCATGGCGATTATCGTGACTGCCGCGACGCCGATTTGGTCGTCATTTGCGCAGGCGCCAACCAAAAACCGGGCGAGACGCGGCTTGATCTTGTCGATAAAAACATCACCATTTTCCGCTCGATCGTCGAATCGGTCATGGCGTCGGGATTTCAAGGGGTGTTTCTTGTCGCCACCAACCCGGTTGACATTTTAACGTATGCGACGTGGAAGTTCAGCGGCCTGCCGCACGAGCGGGTGATCGGTTCCGGAACGATTTTGGACACGGCGCGGTTTCGCTTTTTGTTGGGCGACTATTTCGCCGTCGCCCCGACGAACGTGCACGCCTATATGATCGGCGAACACGGCGACACTGAGCTGCCGGTCTGGAGCCAGGCTGATATCGGCGGCGTGCCGATCCGCAAGCTGGTCGAGTCCAAAGGGGAAGAAGCGCAAAAAGAGCTTGAGCGCATTTTTATCAATGTGCGCGACGCTGCCTACCAAATTATTGAGAAAAAGGGAGCGACGTACTACGGGATTGCCATGGGGCTTGCCCGCGTGACGCGCGCCATTTTGCATAATGAAAACGCCATTTTGACCGTTTCCGCTTATTTGGACGGTCCATACGGCGAACGTGATGTCTACATCGGTGTGCCTGCCGTTATCAACCGAAATGGCATTCGCGAAGTGATTGAAATTGAACTTGACGAGGATGAGAAAAAATGGTTCCACCGTAGCGCTGCTACATTAAAAGGTGTATTGGCGCGCTATTTTGCGCAGTAAAGCGCAACGATTGATTTCGTCCGACGGGACGCCGGCTTGCCAAACGGGTTGGGCGAGCCGGTGAGATACAGGAGTGCTGCCGATTCAAGCAGAATGCGGCGGTTGTGTCGGCATAATCGCCCGTTTGTCCGCGTATATATGAACGACGGACAAAAATGTGGGGGGAACGCGATGGATTACGCCTTCCTTGGCGTCGTTGCCGCCGTATTGCTCGGCAGCATCACCTCGCTTTGGACAGCACGGGTGCAAGCGACGCACCGCCTCTCGCTCGACAACTTATGGGTGCTTGTCCAATGGTATTTAACGATGATGCTCGGTTTTGCGATGATTTATATGATTTTGCAAGCGAACGGCCATACAGTGTTCACCCCATCTGCAAGTAGTGCATCAGGAGATCGTCTGTCGTTGTTTGGAGACAGCTTGTATTTAAGTGGCATGACGCTTTTGTCGGTCGGATACGGAGACGTTACTCCAATTGGCGTCGGGCGGTGGATCGCCATTGCCGAAGCGCTGCTCGGCTACATTATGCCCGCTGTCATCGTGACGCGCACCGTGTTTGACTGGGATCATCGCTGATATGAGTTGCAATTTCCCCTCGTCTTCGCTACGCTAAAAGAAAACGAAGAAGACGGGGGAGACGACATGACAATTGCCATTGGCCATCCAGCTCCAGATTTCACCTTGCCGGCAAGCAACGGGAAAATGGTTTCGCTGTCTGATTTTCGCGGGCGGTATGTGGTGCTTTACTTTTATCCAAAAGACATGACCCCGGGGTGCACAGCCGAAGCATGCGATTTTCGCGACCGCCATGCGCAGTTCGCCGAGCTGAACGCCGTCATTTTAGGAGTGAGCACTGACCCGATGAAGCGGCATGAAGCGTTTATCGAAAAGTATGAACTGCCGTTTTTGCTTCTTTCTGATGAGCGGCATGAAGTGGCCGAGCTGTATGGGGTATGGAAGAAAAAGAAAAACTTCGGCAAAGAGTATATGGGAATCGAACGTTCGACGTTCATTATTGCTCCCGACGGAACGTTGGCCAAAGAGTGGCGCGGGGTGAAAGTGAAAGAGCATGTCGATGAGGTGCTTGCCGAAGTCGCCCGATTGACTTCATCTAGGTAAGCGTCCAAACAATGTACATCATGTTGCGTATGATACATAGTAACCTCCTCAAATGAATGACTCATGGGGGCGGAAACGATTTCCGCCCTCTTTTTTTGTTAAAATGGCGTCTGAGCCCATATATTAATGGCATCTATATTGACAAATGGCATGTATTCTTTGTAGACTAATTATAAATATTATAAAGTGATAATTTTTTTCGTCTTTGAACAGAGAGTGAGGTGCATGACGGTGTCTGACAACGAGCAACTGAAGGAAGCGCTTGACATGTTGAAAAAGACAGGCATACGCATTACGCCGCAGCGTCATGCGATATTGGAGTATTTGATCAGCTCGATGTCC
The DNA here is from genome assembly GCF_001544315.1 of Geobacillus jurassicus NBRC 107829. GTDB lineage: Bacteria > Bacillota > Bacilli > Bacillales > Anoxybacillaceae > Geobacillus > Geobacillus jurassicus. Next base: position 4,711 of record NZ_BCQG01000022.1, on the reverse strand, counting down.
CATCCGACGGCTGATGAAATATACAAAGCGCTCGAAGGGAAATTCCCGAATATGAGCGTAGCCACCGTCTACAATAACTTGCGCGTCTTTAAGGAAATCGGGCTTGTCAAAGAGCTGACGTACGGCGATTCGTCCAGCCGGTTTGATTTCGTCACTTCCAACCATTATCACGTCATCTGTGAAGAGTGCGGCAAAATTGTCGATTTTCACTATCCAGCGCTCGATGAAGTCGAGCAGCTCGCCGCCCACGTCACCGGTTTTAAGGTCGACCACCATCGCATGGAAGTGTACGGAATATGCCCTGACTGTCAAAAAAGCGGGGCGCCGGCGCATTCGCATTAAAAAAGCTGATAGCACAAAGCGGCTATCAGCTTTTTCTTTTTTTGTTGTACTTTTCGTCAAACTCTTTTCCCTCAAGCTCGCGGTTCAGCGTCAACGGTTCGCGGCAAAACATGCATAAATCGACGCGTCCGAGCATTTTTGTCACTTTGCCGCAAGACGGGCAAACGACTTGGACAGCTCTCGTCGAGAGCGTGCCGATCCAAAAGTATACAATGCTGCTGGCGACAAGAAACAACATCCCAAACAACATAAACAACGTCATGATGATCGGGGACGTGCGGAAAAACAGCCCGAGATACATGACAATGACGCCGATAAAAATCAAACTCAAAGCGAACGTACGAATTTTGTTGATTTTGCTCGAATATTTGATGCCCATAACCGTCCCTCCTATATAGACCACTATACCATAAAACGGGGTCCCATCGCGAAGAAGAAATCAACAAAATCAATGTTGCAAAGAAAGGAATTCGTCGTCTTTTGTCGAATAACGAACGACAGTGACAAACGAGAGGCCTCATCGCCGCAAGAATCGCGGCTTCCAAAACAAAATGGGCGCTCTGACAGCAATACTTGTGTAAAATGCAATTCGATCATTGATGAGGGTGGAAGGGAGGAAAAACCGTTGCAGAAAAAATCACCGACTCGACGAGGAGGGTTCCGTCCGTTTGTAGAGAGGTCATACGAAAGGGGTTGCGCAACTGATATGTCAGCCGGTTTTCTGCAACGGGGACAAGGGATTATGAAGGAATGGTTGCATCCGATCTGTCAAGAATGGGCAAGCCGTTGCAGTACGCACGGAATTTTAATGATTGAAAAAACGACTTGCCATGCAGCGGCGACGGATACGTTTGATGTCGTGTTGCTCGTCATTGTCGATCCGCAAGGCGAGTCGATGTTTCTCAGACAGTATGCATTAAACGAGGAAAAGGCGGTGCTTTATGCGGTCAGTGAACGGAAGTTAAATGAATGGCTTGTGCTTGGGTCGCATCGAAAGGCGGTCGACTGGGTGTTCAATGGAAAGGTTGTGTTTGACCGCGACGGCTATGTTCAGAAGTTGCGCCAGCGTCTTGAGCAATTTCCGCCCGAGGAACGGCGGTTGAAAATGGGGATCGAGTTTGCCAAACTGATTCGCCGTTATACGGATGGCAAGGCGCTGTTTGCCGCCCAGCATTGGCTTGACTCATACAACCATATGGTGCAAGCCCTTCATCATTTGGCGCGATTGACCGTGATCGAGCACGGCCTTTACCCGGAAGTGACTGTATGGAATCAAGTCAAGCGAATGGATGGACGGATTTATAAACTATATGAAGAATTGGTTGGAAGCGAGGAACCGCTTCCGAAACGGCTTGAGCTTTTGCTTCTCGCGAGTGAATTTTTGATTCACTCTTATGTAGAGTCAGGTTCCTCCCATTTATGTGAAGCGTTGAAAGAAAAAAATGGGGCTTGGAGCGTTGAGGAAATGATTGGTCATCCGAAGTTTGCGCCTTACTCAGTTGACCTTGTCATTATGCTTGAATATCTTGTCGAAAGGAAAGTGTTGGCGGTCGTAGAAATGCCGACAAAAGGAAATACAATGTTTGAACGGTATTACGTATTGCAGAGAGAAACATTTTAACGGGTTCCTTCCCGCCGACCTCCAAAGGCGGCAAAGAGACGGCGGGAAGATGAAGGTTGTTGAGAACCCATCGTGACAGAGACTGCCGCTTTCCCGGATCACTGAAGGAAGTGTGGCAGTCAGGTCGAAAAAAATAAAAAAGCTATTGACTTCCTTATCGAACGGTGATATATTTTAAATCGCTGTCGCAACGGAAAAACATTGCGAAACAGGATGAATAAAAAAATTATTGACAACAAATAATAAACATGCTATGATGTAAAGGCCGCTTTAAGAGGGCGGGAAATTGAATTCGTTCCTTGAAAACTGAACGAAACGAAGCGCAACGAAAAGCTGAGGCCGCTTGCCTATCGGCGAAACGTGCTGAGAGGCCCGCGAGGAGGCTGTCGCCGCCGGAGCGGGACACGAAGCGTCGCGAGCCGATAGCGGCCGAAGCTAGATAATGTGAAAAGCTGAGGCCGCTTTGGCCGAAGCGAAAAGCCCATCAACTTTCTTTGGAGAGTTTGATCCTGGCTCAGGACGAACGCTGGCGGCGTGCCTAATACATGCAAGTCGAGCGGACCGAATGGGAGCTTGCTCTTGTTCGGTCAGCGGCGGACGGGTGAGTAACACGTGGGCAACCTGCCCGCAAGACCGGGATAACTCCGGGAAACCGGAGCTAATACCGGATAACACCGAAGACCGCATGGTCTTTGGTTGAAAGGCGGCGCAAGCTGTCACTTGCGGATGGGCCCGCGGCGCATTAGCTAGTTGGTGAGGTAACGGCTCACCAAGGCGACGATGCGTAGCCGGCCTGAGAGGGTGACCGGCCACACTGGGACTGAGACACGGCCCAGACTCCTACGGGAGGCAGCAGTAGGGAATCTTCCGCAATGGGCGAAAGCCTGACGGAGCGACGCCGCGTGAGCGAAGAAGGCCTTCGGGTCGTAAAGCTCTGTTGTGAGGGACGAAGGAGCGCCGTTTGAAGAAGGCGGCGCGGTGACGGTACCTCACGAGGAAGCCCCGGCTAACTACGTGCCAGCAGCCGCGGTAATACGTAGGGGGCGAGCGTTGTCCGGAATTATTGGGCGTAAAGCGCGCGCAGGCGGCCCCTTAAGTCTGATGTGAAAGCCCACGGCTCAACCGTGGAGGGTCATTGGAAACTGGGGGGCTTGAGTGCAGGAGAGGAGAGCGGAATTCCACGTGTAGCGGTGAAATGCGTAGAGATGTGGAGGAACACCAGTGGCGAAGGCGGCTCTCTGGCCTGCAACTGACGCTGAGGCGCGAAAGCGTGGGGAGCAAACAGGATTAGATACCCTGGTAGTCCACGCCGTAAACGATGAGTGCTAAGTGTTAGAGGGGTCACACCCTTTAGTGCTGCAGCTAACGCGATAAGCACTCCGCCTGGGGAGTACGGCCGCAAGGCTGAAACTCAAAGGAATTGACGGGGGCCCGCACAAGCGGTGGAGCATGTGGTTTAATTCGAAGCAACGCGAAGAACCTTACCAGGTCTTGACATCCCCTGACAACCCAAGAGATTGGGCGTTCCCCCCCCTTCGAGGGGGACAGGGTGACAGGTGGTGCATGGTTGTCGTCAGCTCGTGTCGTGAGATGTTGGGTTAAGTCCCGCAACGAGCGCAACCCTCGCCTCTAGTTGCCAGCATTGGGGTGGGCACTCTAGAGGGACTGCCGGCGACAAGTCGGAGGAAGGTGGGGATGACGTCAAATCATCATGCCCCTTATGACCTGGGCTACACACGTGCTACAATGGGCGGTACAAAGGGCTGCGAACCCGCGAGGGGGAGCGAATCCCAAAAAGCCGCTCTCAGTTCGGATTGCAGGCTGCAACTCGCCTGCATGAAGCCGGAATCGCTAGTAATCGCGGATCAGCATGCCGCGGTGAATACGTTCCCGGGCCTTGTACACACCGCCCGTCACACCACGAGAGCTTGCAACACCCGAAGTCGGTGAGGCAACCCCCTAAGGGAGCCAGCCGCCGAAGGTGGGGCAAGTGATTGGGGTGAAGTCGTAACAAGGTAGCCGTACCGGAAGGTGCGGCTGGATCACCTCCTTTCTAAGGACAAAGAAAAGCGGAAGCGCCGCGTTTGGCTCTCGAAGCCAAATGTTCTTCACCCGCAGGGGTGCTTGCACCCCGAGGGGGAAGGTTATTTGGCAGAAGAGAGCCAGGCGCTGGAGCTAGACACGAGTCGTTATTCAATGCAAAATGCGCTTTCGTTTCGTTCGGTTTTGAGGGAACGAGTGCTGTTCTCTCAATAAATCGTTCCTTGAAAACTAGATAACCGGAAAAGCGGAGGCGAGCGTTTCGCCGCGATGGGCAAATGTTCTTCGCCTGGAGGGATTCGCAATCCCGAAGGCGAAGGTTATTTGACCCCGAGCGGCGGCGAGCCGAAGCTAGACAGTAAGGAAGAAGCCGAGAGCGCGATAGGTTAAGCTAGGAAGGGCGCACGGTGGATGCCTTGGCACTAGGAGCCGATGAAGGACGGGGCAAACGCCGAAACGCTCCGGGGAGCTGTAAGCAAGCGTGGATCCGGAGATGTCCGAATGGGGGAACCCACTGTCCGTAATGGGGCAGTATCCATGCCTGAATCCATAGGGCATGGAGGGCACACCCGGGGAACTGAAACATCTTAGTACCCGGAGGAGAAGAAAGCAAACGCGATTCCCTGAGTAGCGGCGAGCGAAACGGGAACAGCCCAAACCAAAAGGCTTGTCCTTTTGGGGTTGTAGGACCGCTCATGATGGGAGTAA
>NZ_BCQG01000021.1 GCF_001544315.1 Geobacillus jurassicus NBRC 107829 | reverse complement strand
CAATGATAATTCGTTTAAAAAATGATAATTCGTAGACACAAAAAATTATGAGGAACTTAGGTTAACAAGTTCCGGATAATTGATTTTATGGGTACTTGAGGGGAGAAACCCTCAAAATTTAGGGAAAATTATAAGTTAACATAATATAAATTATAGGAATTTATATGAATGTATGTTTCAATACCTAGAAGTCTCATAATAGTGAGACGAAACAAAAAAAACATCCCGCCGGCATGCATGAACGCCATGCTCCGCTGCATACGCATGATAGCGAGTAAATTGGGCTGGCTAAAGAAGGTCATGACGAACATTCACTCGCCCGCATTTATTTGTTGACCAGAAGAGTCATGCCGGAAAATCAAGAGCCACCGATTTGGTTTTTGCACCGTCCGTGGTTCGTGCAAGAACAGTATGTGTTCCGCTGCAACTATTTCCTGTATCCGTCCCTTCTTCCGCGTCGCCTGACAGTCAATGGACTCGTCGCTTCTCCGCTGTCACTTCATTCGTTGAAAGCGATGCCAGCGAAAACGATTACGTGATGCCTGAATGTACAGTCAACCAGCGAGCAAAGTTCTCCCCTACCCCCATTCGCTTTGGAACTGGAAAGCATATGGGTATCATGCTGTTTCACGCGCACGACAAATCACCTAAAATAATAAAAACGCGCAGCCTCTTGATTCCCATTCAAGAAGCTGCGCGTTACCCACTGCGCGTCGGCAGCTGCAGGGACCGCATGATCTCATCCTTTCCCTTTTGGTTTAAGCAATATCCGTTTGACGATAGCGGACGCCTTTATACCGAACGCGAACCGGCACGCCTTTTTCTTGTTTATGCTTCACCAAAAGCAGCCGGGCTTTTGAAAAGGCTTCCATCATCCCAGACGCTGGAATAGCCTCTTCCCACACAATCGTTTCCCCTTGGACTGTGTAGAAGGAAAAGACATACTGTTTCATCACCTTCACCTCCCTATGTACTTATTATAATCAAAGACTGTTTTTCCTAAACACAAAAACTGTTACAATTATGTTAACATTTTCTGCGCCGCGTTGCCGCCAAAAAGCGGTTTCCGGAATGCTTCGGAAAGCGCGAGTCAGCGCTGTGGCCGTTCCACTCCCAATAAGAAAACCGGCATCATGATTCAATGCCGGTTTGTTGCTTGTATTGTTTGACGGCCGCTGTATAGTCGGCTTGAATGGCGTCTTTATCCCGTCCGAGCCGCGCGCTTAAAAAGTCGAGCACGGCTGCGTCATGGGCAAGGCCAGCGGCAAACTGCCGCTTCAGCCAACGTTCGCCGGCGGTTTCCTCGGAGAACGTACGGACCTCTCCACCATCGGCGTACACGGTCCACCCTTGGTCCGTTTGACGACTCAACCACCATTGGCCGTGGTGGTTCGTCCAAAACACCCCTTCTTCCTCGTTTTTTTGGTTCCATTGATTTTGTTCCGCATCGCCGTATACCGGCAAAAGCGGAAACGTCTCGACGACGAAAAGCGGAAACGTCGTGTCGTCGATAAGGCAACCGGACGCTTTCGGATGGCCGCCGCCGCCAAACTGCTTAGCGAACTCAGCGACGTTGACATTATCGTGAATGGTGCGGAAGCCGATATGCTTTGTCCCCATATTGACTAAAGCGATCAAGTCAAGATGAGGATAACGCTTGGATAACGCATTGCCCAATTCCGACAAATGGCGTTCGGCAAACACAACGCCGATGCAATAGTTTCCAAGCCAGCGCTGGACGAGCTGCTTTTGTTTTTGTCGAATGTAGCGTTGAATTTTCTTTTCTTCCATATCCAAAAGCAGCTCTTCCGTTTCCGTCAAAGCGAACGGTTCGCCGGAAGCGAGCCGCTCGCTCATCGTCTCCCAAAAGCCGTCAAGCCCTAAAATCGTCAACAAATCATTCAGCCGCTTCGCTTGCGAATTCCCGTTCTCTTCCCATTCCCATGTGTCGTATTGGCGGACAAGCTCGACGAAGACGTCAATTGTTTCGTTTGGCACAAGCATTCCTTCACGGACCAGATAATCGTAAAAGAGTGAAGTGGCAGACGTTTTTTTGCCATCGTCTCTTGCCGGTACGACCCATCCCCACGGATAGTTATTGAAATGAAGCGCCGTCACGTGGTGGTCGATCACTTGCACATGGCCGCCGCGCGCCGCACGCTCGGCGAGTTGCTGTTCAACTTCCTTGTTGACGGCCAAGTCGGTGATAAACAGCATGGCGCCGTCGGCCTCTTCGCTTTGCAAAAATTGGACGACTCGTTCATCCAAATTGCGATAGGAACAAAACGAAATGTTCACCTCGGCAAACGCCAGCTTCGCGAGCAATCCGCAGCCGATGCCGTCCAAATCGCTGTCGGTGAATAGTTTGATCATCGCTTCCCATCCTTTTTCTCACAAGCTTTTTTGCAGCCACGTTTTCAAGAGCGGAAGCAGCCGATCCGGCAGCTCGCCTGCATGCGGAACAAAGACGCGGAAACGGCCATAGATGTTTTCAATCGTCCGCCGCGTCTGCTCATCGTCGGCCCCGTGGCCTAAAAAGAGATTGACGACCTCAATGCCGCGGCGGCGCGCTTCGGCGACTGCTTCGTGCGTATCGATGATGCCGTTTTGTTCATATCCGTACGCGGCGGGTTCGCCGTCAGAGAAGACGAGCAGCACTTTTTGCGCTTCCGGGCGCTTGAGGAGCTGTTCGGTCATCCAGCGAATAGCCAAGCCGTCGCGGTTGTCTTCATGCGGCTCGAGCTGCAGAATCGCCGGACCGCTCGACGGCTCAAGCGAGCGGCGGAATGAGACCGCCAGCTGCAAATAGTTCGGCTGACGCGAAGCGGTTGCTTCGTTCGCATCTTCCCAAAATCCGACAATTTGGTGCGGCACGCGCAACGTTTTCAGCACTTCATGGCAAAGAACGAGCCCGGTTTTCGTCTCCTCCATTTTGTCGTGCATCGAAGCCGAGCAGTCGACCAGCAGGCCGAATACCGCATCAAACCGCCGCGTCGGCTCACTTTTTTTGTAAAATAAACGCGGGCGCTCGTCGGTGAAAAATGGCACCAATTGCTTGCGCAGCCGCCCGGCGGGCAAGTTCGTGCGCCAAGCGGAGCGCTTGTGTTCAAGCCATTGTTCCATGATGCGTACAAGCCGTTTTCGGTACGGCGCCACCGCCGCCTGTTTAGCGCGGTATTGCTCAAGATGCGCAAAGCTTGGCGGCGGAGAAGGAAGCAGCACGATCTCGGCATGGCGGTTGGTTTGGCCGTGCGGAGCGCCGCTTCCGGCCGGCGGAGCGTCGCTGGAAGCCGTCTGTGCCTCAAGGCCATACTCGTTTCGCGCCGTCGGCCGGGATGTGCCTTGCACAACGGCCAATGCCTGATCGCCGTCTTCACCCGGCCTCGCCTCATCGCTGATGATCTCGGTGCGGCTGCCTCGTTCGAGCTCAAATCGGAGAAAGCTTCCGCCCGCCCGGCTCGTTTCCCGATGCCACGTTGGCAGCACTTGCCGCTTGGCCTCTCCATCCGCCTCTTGAAGGGCATCGCGGTTTTCCAATGGATTGGTCCGTTTGAGATCTTGAAGCGTCATCGTTTTCTCGTCCGCATCATCCTCAACGATTGGCAGCGATGTATAGGCATTGACCATATCATGAGGCAACACGTCCTCCATCAGTTCCACAACGGCAAACGCCCAGTCCGCCACCTCGGCTGTCGAGGAAGCGTCAAAAAATTGCGGCCATAACGTTTCGAGGCGCGCCTGCACCGCTTCATCCGCCATTGGAGCCAGCGGCGCATCATCAAGCGGCGAATCGGCCGTGAGCCGCAAATACATGGCCGCCAAAAACTGATCAGCCCAAGCGCCGCGCGTTCGATTCGCTTGCCATTGCTGAGTGAAGTAGCGGCGGTACAAGCGGCGGCGCGTGCGGAACCATCGCTTCATCCCGGGACGTTCCCGCTCGCAGACGGCTTCCAAGCGAAGATCTTCAGCGAATGTAAACAGCTGTTTGGAAAGCTTGGAGAGCGGTCTGGATTCCACCGCATGTCGGAAGGCGCGGACCGCCGATAGGTCGGTATGCCGCCGCGTGCCGATGATGCGCAAGCCGACATCGGTTTTCATTGCCGTTTCCCGCTCCAATGGCGGATACCCATACCAAAAATGGCTGACGTAAACGACCGGCTTGGCAGAATGCACGCCGGAATGGGCGGCGAACTGGATGGCAACGTCGCGGCGGCGCATGAGCGTTTGGGCGAGGTCAGAAAGCTGCATGACCAAACTCGAATCGACCGTTCGGTCATTGAACATCATAAACCGTTCCATATGCAGCCTCCTATTCGTCAAACCACGTTTCAGCGATGTTGCGCACCGCGGCCCGTTCACGTTCATCGTCGAGCTTATCGACGATGCTTCGTTCAATGGCCCGCAATGGCGGCATGTACGCTGCCAAATCGCACGCATCCAACAAAGCGCGCACCGAAGCCGCTTCCTCGGCGATTTGTCCGTTTCGCACTTGCGCAAGCAGATCAGCCGACAAGGCGACGAAACGATCGATCAACGTTTCATCCGTTAATGTAGTTTGCGCCAACAATACCGATTTTAATGTTTCTCCTTGCACATACGGCACATTGATGACGACAAACCGGTTTTTGAGCGCCTCATTGAGCGGTACGGTGCCAATATAGCCTTCATTGATCGCGGCGATGACGCCAAATGTTGGTTTCGCCTGCACGACATCGCCGGTGAGCGGATTCGTGAGCCGCCGCCGGTAGTCAAGGACGCTGTTTAAAATCGGCAGCGTCTCTGGTTTCGCCATATTAATTTCGTCAATGTATAGCAAATGCCCTTTTGTCATCGCCTGGATGACTGGTCCGGGCACGTACTCGATCACCGCCTGGCCGTTTTTGTGCACGATCGTCTTAAAACCGAGCAATGCTTCGGCGTCCAAGTCCACGGAACAGTTGATGCTGTGCATCGGTTGACCAAACAAAGCGGACAACGTTTCAGCAAGCCGCGTTTTTCCCGATCCGGTCGGGCCTTTTAAGAGCACGTTTTTCCCAAGTGCGAGCGCAATGGCGGCATCGTGCACGATCGCCTCATCTGCCGCCTTGTACCCGCCCGCTCCAATCAACGCGCGATCCGGATCGCGGCGGAACAGTTCTTTTCGCTTTTCCATTTCTTTCGTGACCGTCAACGGCCATGTTCCCATCTGCTGCCTTCCTCTCTGTGGCGATCTTCCCCTCTCATTCTACTAGATCGCCCGGCGGGACGCAAAACAAAAGAATTAGACCATAAATATATTATGTAAATATAACAAAGAAAAAACGAGGCGCTCTCAACCGAAGTTGTCCTCAATTGCCTTGCGAATGAGCGCCGCGCACCGGTCCAGTTCCGCCTTCAGCTGGCGTTTGTACAATTTCGCCTTTTCTTCCCCGCCCTCGGCAAACCGATAGTAGACGACTTCTTGGTACTTCATCCCTTCTTTTTTTCGCTTCACTTGTTGCAAAATGCCGTCTTCGATCAAATCATGCAGCGCCTTATACACTTCGGAGTGGTTCGGCCGGTAGCCGAACGGCTTGAACTCTTGGCGCAATACATCAAGCAGCTTTAGCCCGTACAATCGCTCTTGCTCGGTGAGCGTAATCAAATACAATTTTAAAAACGCACGTTGTTTTAACAGAAAACCGCTGGGCGTCCGTTTCTCCCCCATGGGTTGCTCCCTCCTTCCTTATGGATTGAATTTCGCTCTTTTGGCCGCGAACTCCTGCTTGTTTTCATTATATCATGCGGGAAAGAAAAAATCCTTCCCCGCTCGTTTTCAATAAAACACGATCGTTTTATTGCCGTGGATGATGACCCGGTCTTCCAAATGCCACCGAAGCGCCCGGGCGAGCACCGTTTTTTCGATCAAGCGACCGATTCGCTTCAAGTCGTCCGGATGATGGCGATGGTCGACGCGGGCGACGTCCTGCTCAATGATCGGCCCTTCATCCAAATCATCGGTGACATAGTGCGATGTCGCGCCGATCAATTTGACGCCGCGCTCATACGCCCGCTCGTACGGACGAGCGCCAATAAAGGCGGGTAAAAACGAGTGATGGATGTTGATGATCCGCCCCGGAAATTCAGCGACAAACGCCGGCGACAAAATTTGCATGTAGCGGGCGAGCACGATCGTGTCGATCCGATAGTCGCGAAGCAAGCGGATCTGTTCGGCTTCGGCCTGCGCTTTCGTTTCCTTCGTCACGGGGATATGTACGTACGGAATGCCAAACGGCTCGACCGTCTCGCGCAAATCCGGGTGATTGCTTACGACAAGGGCGATGTCGGCGATCAACTCCCCCGCTTGCCATTGCCAAAGCAGCTCAAGCAGACAATGCTCGGCTTTGGAGACAAAAATGGCGATCCGTCGGATGTCGTTGTGCAGCCGAAGTTTCCAATCCATGCGAAACTCCTCGGCGATCGGTGCAAACGCTGCTTCGATCGCCTCTTTTCGCTTAGCGATGTCCGGACAATCAAATTCGAGGCGGAGGAAAAACGTTCCCCCTTCAGGATCGGTCGAGTATTGGCTCGATTCGACGATGTTCGCTCCTTGTTCATAAAGAAACGATGTCACTGCCGCGACGATGCCCGGACGATCCGGGCAGGAAATGAGGAGCCGCGCGCGCTGCTCGTAACCTTGCAAAAATGATTGCCAGCGATGTTGGCGAAATGTCGTCATGCGTTGTCTCTCCCTTTTCTTGCTTTTCTTGCAATTCATCATACAAAAAATTAATGAACTTGCCAACAGGGAAGATAACAAAAGAGGGTGTCCCAAAAGGATCGGGACACCCTTTCTTATTCCGTATATAGGTATAAAGCAATCATTAAAAAACAATATGTTGTGTTTTGTTTAAGGAAAATTACCCTTTTGGGTCAGCCCCCTGGCAAGCGAAAAACCTCTCTCAGTCTTTCGTCAAATCGCCGGCCGGGCCGAAAAATTCGTAATGGATGTGCTCCTCTGGCACACCCCATTGTTTTAGGGCACGATAGACGGTTTTCATAAACGGCACCGGGCCGCAGAAATAAAAGTCTGCGTCTTTCGTCGGGATCACGGATTGCATCCATGCAAGGTCGATCCGCCCTTCTTTGTCAAAATGCGGATGGCGGCGGTCCTCATCGGATGGCGACTCGTAACAAATACGGTAAGAAAATGACGGGCGTTCCGCCAACATCCGAAGCTCTTCATCAAACGCGTGCACGCGGCCATTCAAAGCAGCATGCAAAAACGTCGCTGGGCGGGTCGGTTGGCGAATGGCCAACGTATGCGCCATGCTCAAAAGCGGAGTGATGCCGACGCCGCCGCTGATGAACACAACCGGCGTCGCTTTGGACAAATCAAGCGTAAAATCGCCGGCTGGAGCGCTAAGCTCAAGCACATCGCCCTCTTGGGCATGATCATGCAAATAGTTGGAAACGATGCCGGCCGGCTTGTCCGCTGTGGCTGCTTCCCGTTTGACGCTGATGCGGTAATACCCTTTTCCAGGAGCATCCGATAAGCTGTATTGGCGAATATGCGTATACGTCTCGCCCGGAATCGACAGTTTGACGCTGACGTATTGGCCCGGCAAATAATCACTGATGGCCTTGCCGTCTTCCGGCTCCAAATAAAACGAAGTGATGACGCCGCTTTCTTTCACCTTTTTCACGACGACAAATCGGCGAAAGTCACGCCAGCCGCCGTGTTTGGCCGCTGCCTCATCGTAGAGCTCTTTTTCCACTTGAATGAAAACGGACGCAATGGCTTCATATGCTTCCGCCCAAGCCGTGATCACTTCGTCGGTGGCGGCGTCGCCGAGCACGTCTTTGATCGCCAGCAACAAATGCTTTCCGACGATCGGGTATTGTTCTGGTTTGATTCCTAAGCTGCGGTGTTTATGGCCGATTTGCCGCACAACCGGCAAAATAGCATCAAGCTGGTCGATATAGCGCGCTGCCGCATACACGGCTGCGGCCAAGGCGCGTTGCTGCCGCCCTTGCTTTTGGTTGGCGTGGTTGAAAATATTGAGCAGTTCCGGATGATTGGAAAACATGAGTTCATAAAACCGCTTCGTAATTTGTTCGCCATGTGTTTCCAAGACAGGCGCCGTTGATTTCACAATTTCAATCGTTTTTGGATGCAATTTCGTTGTCGTTGTCATGATTTCATCCCCTTGTAAAACATGTATTTTTAATACACCTTTTATTCAACCATGGGCACTGCGAAAAAGCAATATTTCAAATACATCTTTAATAAATTGTTCACAATTCTCCGTTCGAATCAGGTGTGGTACAATGGGATCAAGAATGTCGCTTAAAGGTTGTGAATCACGATGCAGTTGACGAACTATACGGAATACGCCTTGCGCGTCCTCTTGTTTTTAGGCGCGCTTGATGAAGAAGAAAAAACGAACATCAAAGACATTGCCGCTGCCTTTTCCATTTCAGAGCATCATTTAAGCAAAATCGTCCATGAGCTTGGCAAACTCGGCTACATTGAAACGATCCGTGGGCGCAACGGCGGAATCCGCCTTGCGAAACGCCCCGAGGAGATTGTCATCGGCGCGGTTGTTCGCGAAACGGAGGAAAACTTGTCGCTTGTCGAGTGTTTTGCCGCCCACGGCAATGAGTGCGTCTTAACGCCGGTATGTCGGCTTCGCTTCGCACTTCACGAGGCGTTAGAGGCGTTTTTGCGTGTGCTGGATGCGTATACGCTCGCCGATTTGCTTGAAGACCGAGCGTCGCTTCGTTCTTTATTGAAAGAGCGGCGCGGTTGAGAAAAAACTCTCTGGCTATAAGCTGGAGAGTTTTTTGGCGTTTGGCAGGCACACGATCACTAAGCATCGCTCTACGGAAGGAAGACGCGGGATGATGCGAAACCGATGGCGGCCTTTGCGCGGGATGTGGCGGCAAGACCGATAATCAGTTGGAAAAACGAAACCAGTCGTCAACCATGGGCGGCGGGATGAATACGTCCGGCACCGGCCGATCACATCCCCTTTGTTTGCCACAAGACGAAGAATATATTAAGATTAGAAAGGTGTGAAAACATCTGCATGACTAAAGGAGGTCACAATGAAACACGAAGGAAACGCTTTGCCACCTTACTTGCATATGGACAATGGAGAGCTTTGGCTCACCGAAGATGATCGCGACAACTTAAAAATCAGCTATCGAATCAAAGAGGTGATTTTTGCCGAGCCGTCCGAGTACCAGCATGTGATGATTTTGGATTCGTACGATTTCGGCCGCATGCTCGTACTCGACGGCGTCGTGCAAACGACCTCGATTGACGGCCATATTTATAACGAAATGATTTCGCACGTGCCGCTGCAGTTTCATCCGGAAGCGAAACGGGTGCTCATCATCGGCGGCGGCGACTGCGGCGCAGCTCGTGAGACGGCGAAATACGCTCATCTTGAAGCCATCGACATGGTGGAAATCGACGAAAAAGTCGTCCGGGCGTGCAAAGAACATTTGCCAGCCGTCTCCGGCAACTTATCGGATCCACGCGTGCGGTTTGTTTATGATGATGGCGTCGTGTTTGTGCAAGGGAAAGAAAACGTCTACGACGTCATTATGATCGACTCGTCCGACCCAGTCGGCCCAGCGGAAGCCTTGTTTTCACCGGAGTTTTACGCCAACGTCCATCGCGCGTTGAAAGCAGACGGGCTGATGGTCTGCCAAAGCCAGTCGCCGATTTTCCACTTGGATATTTTGAAACGGACGTACCGCAACATTCGCGAACTGTTCCAGCATGTGCTCGTGTACACAGCAGTGGTGCCGACGTATCCAGGCGGGCTGTGGAGCTTTACGATCGGCTCGAAACGGCCGCTGGTGTTTCCGGCGCAAACAACTATTCCAAACGACACGAAATACGTCAATGATGCGGTCTTCCGTCAATGTTTCGCCTTGCCCGAGTTTTTGCGCTCGGCGCTTGAGGTGGAATAACGGCTTGGCATGGAAAAAGCTGTCCCTGCTTTGGGGGGACAGCTTTTTTGTGTCATTTGAGTGATCCTCTTTACGCTTTCTATTATTCCACCCGCTTTCTTGTTTCATTGCGCCGGCGGGTTGTGGGCCAGTGCCCGCTTGGCAAGCCATTGAAACGTCAAGTCATCCGCCGGCGGGTTGTGCAATCCAGCGCGGACGTCACGGTAATGCCGCTGGAGCGGGTTGTCAGCAAACAAGCTTTGTCCGCCGACAATGCGCATCGCCCAATCGACGACTTCAAGCGCGGTATTGGTGGCGACCAATTTGGCTGTTGCCAACTCCTCTTTCATCGCCATCCGTTTTTCCGGATAGCGATCCCATAAGTCGGCGACCGCGTACAGGAAATGGCGTGCATGAGTGAGGCGCCATTCCATTTCAGCGATTTTCCGTTGCACTTCTGGCGTTGAGGCGATCGGATGAGACAACGTGTTCGGCTGGTACATTTGTGCAAAGCGGAGAGCCTCGTTGCGCGCTGCAATGGCGATGCCTAAGTAACAAGCCGGAACGTGCAGCAGCCATCCTTGCGCCGGTGCGGCTTCGTTCGATTCCCCGAGCGTCTCGACGAGCGCCTCTTCGTCGACCTTCACTTCCTCAAGAATAATATCATCGCTGCGCGTCGCCCGCATGCCAAGCGTGTTCCACGTCGGCTCGATGCGGATGCCTGGCGCAGTCATCGGTACGAAAAATTCACCGACTCGACCATCTTCCATCGTGGCGGAAATCAATACGTAATCGAGCGCAGGGGCTAACGACGCAAATGCCTTTCGCCCGCGAATCACCCAACGTCCATCGCGAAAGACGGCTGTCGTTTCTGGCTTACCGCCGCGCGCCGGGCTGCCTGTCGCCCGTTCGGAATGAGCGCTGTTGATGAGCGAGTGGCGGCAAACGACTTCTTTCGCCAGGCGGGCGAGCACCGGCTCCGGCCAGCGGCGAAGCAAAAATAAACGCATGAGAATGCTGGCATGCCAGCCAAATGACAAAGCTGTTGCCCCAGAGCCTTGGGCGATCGTCTCTTGCACGAGCACGAGCTCATACAGCGACGCCCCTTGGCCGCCGTATTCAGCGGGGATGGTCAACGAAAGGAATCCCGCCTCTTTCAAATCGGCAAAATCGGCAAATGGAAACTCAGCCCGTTCGTCATCGTGAGCCGCCCTTTTGGCAAACCGCTCGGCAAGGCGCCGCGCTTGGTCGTATAATTGCTGCTCCCGATCGGTCCGCACAAGCAAGTGATACAACTCGTTCATCGTTCTCCCCTTCTTTTTTGATCGAGATGCTTTCATTGTACTGCTTTTGACCAAAGGTGAAAACAAAAATGCGCAAAAAAGCCGTCCGTGGAACACGGACGATCCTCATGATGAAAACGCTTCGTTGTGATCGCAAGGCGGAACATATCTTTCTGCCTGAATTCCCCCTTGGCTATATGTCAGAGTTTAAGCATTGCTGCAGCAACCGCTCAAAAAAGGAAGAAATGCCGGATGTACCGATCATCGCCGCGGTGGACGAACTCGTTTTTCGTAGCGTCGTATTCATATTCTTCCTGCCAACGGCGGCCATAGCGGGCGATTTGGCGGACGGCGCGGATGATTGCATACACTTCTTCATTCGTCATCGTCGGGTGGAGCGACAGACGCACCCAACCTGGTTTTGCGAGGGCGTTGCCGCTTTTGACTTCTTGAAGTAATGCGGCTGATTGCTCCTTGTCGATGCCAAGCAAATAGTGGCCATACGGTCCAGCGCAGGAACAGCCGCCGCGCGCTTGAATACCGAAGCGGTCGTTGAGCAGCTTGACAACGAGGTTGTAATGCAATCCGTCAATGACAAATGAGATGATGCCCAGACGGTCGCCCCGATGCCCTTCGAGCACGCGGACGCCAGGAATGTTTTGCAATGACGGCAAAACGAGCGAGACGAGCTCTTTTTCGCGGGCGCGCATCCGTTGGGCGTTCATCTGTTCTTTCAACTGCATGGCAAGCGCCGCCTTGATCGTTTGCCAAAACGGCGGCGTTCCGCCATCTTCGCGTTCTTCAATGGCTTCTACGTATTCATAATGCCCCCACGGGTCGGTCCAATACACCGTCCCGCCGCCGGGGTGGTCCGGAGCGTGCTGATGATAAAGACGGCTGTTAAAGATAAGCACGCCGGCGCTGCCTGGCCCGCCGAGAAACTTATGGGGTGAGAAATAAATGGCGTCAAGCTGCTCCATTGGGTCGTCCGGATGCATATCGATGCGGACGTACGGAGCGGAAGCGGCAAAATCAACAAAGCAAAGGCCGCCATGCTCGTGCATGATTTTCGCCAGCTTATGATATGGGGTTTCCAACCCCGTGACGTTCGAGCAAGCAGTAAATGCACCGATTTTTTGCGGCCGATCTCGGTAGCGCTCCAGCAGCTCGCGCAAATGGTCAAGATCGACATCCCCGTTCTCTGTCGGCCGGACCGCCACGACTTCCGCGATGGTTTCCACCCATGGCAATAAATTCGAATGGTGCTCCATATGGGTGACAAAGACGACTGGCCGCTCCTCATCATGAAGGGACAAGCGGTGCTTCCACCGTTCCGGTATGCGCAAGCCAAGCAGACGCTGCAGCTTGTTGACGGCGCTTGTGGTCCCGGCGCCTTGCATGATCAAGACGTCGTTTTTCCCGGCATGAACGTGCTGTTTAATGATTTCTTTTGCATAGCGATAGGCAAGCGTCGTTTTTGTCCCAGTTACATTGGATTCTGTATGCGTATTGCCGACAAACGGGCCAAGCTCGTGCGTCAGTTTCTCTTCAATCGGTCGGTACAGCCGTCCGCTGGCCGTCCAGTCGGCGTAAATAAGCCGCTGTTCGCCAAACGGGGTGGAAAACGGTTGAAGGCGGCCGATCGTTCCGTCGCGAAACGGTTGAAAATACGTCTCAAGCTCCCCGCCGCACGTATACGTTGCACTGCCGATTGTTGCGTGAATCGTCATTCTCGCTCCTCCTTTCCGCAATCCGCCTATTTACTACAGTATGTAACCGCCGGCGGCTCGGTACGGAAAAAAACTGAAGAAAAGCCAAAAAAAAAATCCGCCATGTAGGCGAATGAAAGGCAAGTATGTTCACTTTTTCTTACACGATGGCGGCGAAGCCGTTTCCTCGGCAGACGGAACAAGATACTCAGCGAGCATGGCCCGCAAATCATCAGGCAGCGGTTCGCTCGTTTGCGTTTGGAAATTGAAATGGACGACCGCCGCCTCCCCAATGGCGATGAGTTTGTCGGTTTCTTCCTCAATAATGCGATGGATGCATTGAAAGCTTTTATTGCCAATGCGGGAGATGTTGGTCTCAACGCGCAGCCGCCGGCCGAAAAATCCTTGATTGACAAAATCACATTTCGTGGATGCTAAAATAAAGTGCCAGTCGTCTGTCCGACCGCCATAGCGCAATTCGTCGAACAGGCGAGTGCGTGCTTCTTCCAAATAAATAAAATAACTGATGTTGCTCAAATGTCCGAGCGCATCGGTTTCGCAAAAGCGTGGATTGATGGTAATCGTATGCGTTTTCATTTCTTCCTCTCCCCTTCTTTTCTTCATCCACCGTGGTGGATGCTAGGTGTTCCTTTTTTATTTTACCAACTAGTCGGTATGTTGTTTTTATCATACTCTGATTTGTTTAAGCTTGCAATGTTTTTTTTTAGATTGTTGGTTATTTAGAACATTGTTTATGATATAGACTCCCGTGACGAAAAAAAGTTTGTTGTTATAAGAAAGACGGGAATCTCCTCTATTGAGGGATGGATTTGTATTTTGACGTTTGAAAGAAAAAGACCGGCGATGGCAGGCTGCGCATCTACAGTCACCCCATCCAAAGCGGCAAAAGAACGTATCCAACGAGCGACACGCCGGCGCAAATGAGAGAGATGCGCAGCTTGTATTTCGCATAGCTCATTAAATCCATATCCATAATCGCTGCGGTTGTGATGGTCGTATCGCCAAGCGGCGAAGCGAATGCGCCGAATGTTCCGCTCGCAAACACAGCGCCGACTGTCACCTCAAGCGGCGCCCCGGTCGCATGGGAAAGCGTGACGCCAAGCGGCATGAAAATGCCCCACGTCCCCCATGACGAGCCGATGAAATAGGACAAAAACGAACCGGCCAAAAAAACAGCCGCCGGCACGAACGGGCCTGGCAGCCACGTGCCGAACGTCGACGAGATGTAATCCGCAAATCCAAGCTCCCCCGCCACCGCCGAGACTGCCCAGACGAGAACGAGCATGCCGATCGGCGCCATCATTTCGTTTCCCCCGGCGAAAAAGTGATACGTCAACTCTGAAAGCGACTGCCTGCGCCACAAATAAAACACAATCGTTAGCAAAATGGTGACAAACAGCGCCAACAGCATCGCCCATGTCGCATCAGCTGCGGAAAACGCCTCGATCCATCCGCTCGCTCCGCGCTGCCGGCCGTCATAGACAAAAAAGGCAAATGTCAGTACAAGCAATAGCGCCAACGGAACGAATAAATGAAGCGGCTCTCCTTTGATCAGCGCCAACTCCTTTCGCAATCCGAGCCCATGCAGTTCGTTCGTTTCTCCCTCTCCTTTTTTTGTCCGCGGTTTGCCGATCCGAATGTTCAACACCGTTGTCAACAGCCCGATGACCAGAGCGACAATGGCGAACAAGTTGTACGGCAGGCTTTGCAAAAACACGTTATACGGCGACGCGTGAATGTGATTTTGCGCTAGCGCTCCAGCTACAACCGAGGTCATAAAGCCGACAAACGCTGTCGCCGCCGGCAAAAGCACGATGATCGGTTCGGTCGAGACGTCGATCATATACGCCATGCGGCGGCGGTCGACGCGAAATTGACGAAGGACCGCTTTCATCACCGGTCCAAGAAGCATGATGCGAAACATCGGCATGAAAAACGTCACCGGCACCGTCAGCCAAACAAACAACAGCAGCCCCCGCTTTGTGCGGATGCGGCCGGACAACATGTCGACAAACCCTTTGATCCCGCCGGTAATTTGCATCATGCCGACAAGCGAACCGAACAAATACAAAAACGCGACCACCTTCATATGCTCCGAATCGGTGAGGGCGTGAAGAACAGCGGAAACGGCGCGCTCTACTGCGCCAACCATCGACCATTCCAGGCAAAACGCTCCGACAAGCAAACCAGCCAGGAGGCCGGGCAAAATTTCTTTCAGCCATACCGCCAGCGGAATGATAAGAAGAAAAGGCAACAGCGACCACCATGTTCCTTCCACGTCGTCTCCCCCTTGACAATGCCGTTGTTATCAAGAAGGATAGCCATAATGAAGTGGTTTTATGATTTTCATTGAGGATTTAGAATATAGTTCTACTAATTTGGATTGTTTTCCTAACGATCAGCTTCAAAAAAAAAGCCGCGCCGCAAACTGCAGCGTGGCTTCTCTTCCCCGGGATTTTTGCCCAAAAGAGCAGATGGTGTTGTCATTTCCGGCGGGCAAAATCAACAAATCGGAATTTATCAAGTCGGTGGCGCGATTCCGTATATTGAAACAGCGTAGCGTCGCTTAAATACACATAGTTTTTGACGACAACGACGCGGTCATCGCCGTTTAGGTCCAAATAACGGCGGTCTTCGTCCGTCGCCTCATCAACCGACATTTCCTTTTTCGCAAAGCTGATCGGCAAATGCAGCTTCGTTTCCAAATATTCATAAATCGAGTCTTCACAAATCTCTTTTGTCAATAGCGGCACATGCTTTTTTAGGAAAAAGTCTTTATCTAAAATAATCCGCTCTCCGCCGATTTGGCGGACGCGCACAACTTTCCACACTTCATCTTTGCTTGATGCGCGCAGCTGCTGCCGGAGTTCGCCGTCCGGCTTGATGACCGCCAGTTCATGGACGATCGTCCGCACCGGCTGTTTCATCGTTTGCGCCAATTCTTTAAAGCTGACCAGCCCAGATACGGGAAAGTCATATTTGCCGACATCAAGGACGATCGATCCTTTCCCTTTCATTTTTTGGATATAACCGTGCTCGGACAACAACTGAAGCGCTTTGCGGATCGTCTCACGCGATGTCTCATACCGGGCGGCGAGCTCGTGTTCTGACGGCAGCTTGTCGTACGCCTTCCATTCTCCGCGGCGGATGCGGGAAATGAGATCATGGTAAATGGTTAAATATTTGTTTTCATGCATGAGAATCACCGCTTGTATTGTATCACGGCCGGCGCAAAAGATAAACAACCGATTCGTATGGGCGCAGTCGGATGCGGTGGAAATCGTCCGGCGAATCCGGATAGTTGGACAGCAGCCGCTCGCTTGTATAGCCATCCACCTCTGCTTCTTCGGGCAGCACAAACGTCGTTTCGATCGGGTAAAAATTGTTGACGACAAGCAACTTTTCTCCATCGCCATGGCGCATATAGGCGAAAATGTGCGGATCGTCCTCAAGGAGCAGCTCGTAACGCCCGGTCGTGATGATGTCATACTGCTTGCGCAATTCAATCAGCCGCTTATAGTGGTAAAAAATTGAATCGCGGTCGGCAAGCGCCTGCTTCACGTTAATGCGCCGGTAGTTGTCGGCGACGCGAATCCACGGCGTCCCAGACGTGAAACCGGCATGCGGGCCGTCATCCCATTGCATCGGGGTGCGCGAATTGTCGCGCGATTTCCGCTGCAAAATCTCAAGCACTTCTTGTTCACTTTTGCCTTGTTCCCGCAAAATCCGGTACATGTTGAGCGACTCGACATCGCGGTAATCGCGAATGTCGGTGAACTTCGGATCGGTCATGCCGATTTCTTCTCCTTGGTAAATATACGGCGTCCCTTGCATGAGATGGATCGTCGTCGCCAGCATTTTCGCCGATTCTTTCCAATACGTCCCGTCATCGCCGTAGCGCGACACGATGCGCGGCTGGTCGTGGTTGCACCAAAAGAGCGCGTTCCATCCCCCGCCTTCATACATCCGCACTTGCCACTCGGACAAAATGCGCTTTAAGTCGAGAAAGTCAAACGGTGCGACCGCCCATTTTTCCCCGTTCGGGTAATCGACTTTCAAATGGTGGAAGTTAAACGTCATATTCAGCTCGCGACGTTCCGGATTCGTATAGCGAATGCAATGATCGATCGTCGTCGACGACATTTCCCCGACCGTCATGACGTCGTATTTTGAGAACACTTCCCGGTTCATTTCTTGCAAAAACTCATGAATGCGCGGCCCATCCGTATAAAAACGGCGCCCATCCCCCGGCGGCACCAAACCGTCGTCATCCGGGAAGCGCTGGTCTTTGGACAACAAGTTGATGACGTCAAGCCGAAAGCCGTCCACTCCTTTTTTCAGCCAAAAATGCATCATCTCATAAATTCGGCGGCGCAGCTCTTCATTTTCCCAATTCAAATCAGCTTGCGTCACATCGAACAAATGCAAATAATATTGCCCGGTTCGTTCATCGTATTCCCATGCCGAGCCGCCGAATTTCGACTGCCAGTTGTTCGGCGCTCCGCCGTCCGGCTTCGGGTCGCGCCAAATGTAAAACGAGCGGTACGGGTTCGTTTTCGAGGAGCGCGCCTCTTTAAACCATTCATGGTCGGTTGATGTATGGTTGACGACCATGTCCATAACCAGCTTCATGCCGCGCGCATGCACTTCGTGAAGCAGACGGTCGAAATCGTCCATCGTTCCGTATTCGTGATGAATGCGGAAATAATCGCTGATGTCATAGCCGTTGTCGCGCTGCGGCGAAGCGTAGATCGGCGTCAGCCAAATGACGTCGACGCCCAGCTCTTTTAAATAATCAAGCTTCTCGATCACGCCCGGCAAATCGCCGATGCCGTCCCCGTTCGTATCATAGAAGCTTTTCGGATAAATTTGATAAACGACTGCTTTTTTCCACCATGGGGTTGTTGACATCTTTCTTCACCTCGTTCGTCGGAATGAAAAACATACCATTGGCGTCGGCGGCCAATGGTATGTTGGCAAATTGATTATTTAGCACATACTTCCCTTACTCCAACAGACCGCAGTCGTTAGCGGGCGGCTTTACGCACTTTGCCAAAGACAAACGTCAGCGCAAACGGCACCACAATCGCGATCGCCATGCCGATAAAGAACGGCGTCCACTTTTGCGGCACGATCGACAAGAAGCCCGGCAGGCCGCCGACGCCGATCGACGGAGCGATCACTTTATTGATCGTGATGAACATGCCGGCGATCGCCGCCCCTGTCATCGCCGCGATAAACGGGAAGCGGAAGCGCAAGTTGACTCCGAACATCGCCGGCTCGGTAATGCCCAAGTACGCAGAAACCGCTGACGTAAACGATAAGCCGCGCAACTTTTCATCTTTCGCGACAAACATCATCGCCAACGCCGCCGAGCCTTGGGCGATGTTTGACATGACCAAAATCGGCCATAAGAACGTGCCGCCTGTATTGGCAATCAGCTGCAAATCAACCGGCAAGAACGTATGATGCATCCCGGTGACGACAAGCGGCGCGTACAATGCTCCATATAACAATCCTCCAAGAGCCGGAACCGTGTCAAAAATCGTGACAAACAAGTGGGTAATGGCATTGCCGATCGCAAATGTGACCGGCCCAATCGCAATAAAGGCCAAAAACCCGGTGATCAAAAGCGCCAATGGAGCCACAAGCAGCAGTTGAAACGCATCGGGAATGCGTTTGCGCAAAAACAGCTCCAGCTTCGCCAGCACGTAGGAAGCCGCCAGCACCGGCAGCACTTGCCCTTGGTAGCCGACTTTTTGCACTTCAAAGCCGAACAAGTTCCAAACCGGAATCTCTCCTTTTTCTTTCGCAGCTCCCCACCCCCAAGCGTTCAACAAATCGGGGTGGACGAGCATGAGCCCGAGCACAATCCCGAGCAACGGGTTGCCGCCGAACTTCGTCACCGCCGACCAGCCGATCAATCCCGGCAGGAAGACGAACGCCGTATTGGCGATCAAGTTAATCATCCCGGCCAAATCGGCCCATTCTTTATGAACATCGACAAACGATTTACCTTCGTAAAAAATGCCTGGGCCGGTTAAGACGTTGTTAATCCCCATTAACAAACCGGCCGTGACGATCGCCGGCAAAATCGGAATGAAGATATCAGCAAGCGTCTTAATGGCGCGCTGAAGCGGATTGAGCTTCGCTTCCGCCGCATCCTTGATCTCCTGCTTCGTCGCCCGGCTGAGGCCCGTCAGCTCGACGAGGTCATCATACACTTTATCGACAAGCCCTTGGCCGATGACGACTTGAAATTGGCCGTTGGCCGAAAACGAGCCTTTCACGACATCGATGCGTTCAAGCGCCTCTTTATCGATCTTTCCTTCATCCTTGAGCGCAAACCGGAGCCGTGTCACGCAATGCGTGGCGGCGATGATGTTGTCTTTGCCGCCGATCGCCTCGACGATTTGCGCCGCTGATTGTACATATGCCCCCATGATGCATGCCTCCTTTTTTTCTCGCTGTCTTCCTTGTTCATTAAATCGCTTTCAGCAACCGGTTGCAAAAAACTTGTATATACAACTCAACGTTATTTTATGCTGTATATACAAGTTTGTCAACGACTTTCGATAAAAGTCGTGATATTTCGACAATCATTGTTTGTTTTTTTCTAACTTCCACTTCTTTTGTTATGTTTTGTCAAGCGGCAGGAAAATCAACGACCGAGTAGGAAAATAAAACATAACACAAATCAATGCTAAACGACGAGAAAGGATGAGGGGATGCGATGAAAACATATACGCTCCGCGAAGCAGCGAAAAAAATCGGGGTCACCGCCCGCGACTTGAAACAATGGGAAAAACAGTTTGCCGGATCGATCGCCGTCCCGCGCACAACCGAGGGGGCACGCATTTACACCGACGAGCTGATCGATCGGTTCCGCCATATCCGCACTTGGCTGGAAAGCGGCCGCCATCCGCGCGAAGTGGCCGAAATGATCAAGCAAATGGGCAGTCAGCCGGCAGAGCGGGTCAATGAGCCAGCCGCTCAAGTAGAAACCGCCGTCATGGAAGGGGAAATCATCGATGTGCCCCGCCTGCTGCATCAAGGGATGCCATACATAGCCGAGCAGTTGGCGGCCTGCTTAAAAGACGATATCGTCGACGCCTTGAAACAAGAAACCACAGCCACGGTCCGGCAAGCGATGGATGAGGTGAAAGGCCGCCTCGACTACATCGAGGAGCAAACGACGGCAGCTGCCGAAACGGTGCGCCGCTCGCTCCGCGATTACGAGGAGGCGTGGCAGCAAAAAACGGAACAGCTGCATGAACATTTGGAAACGGTCGTCGCGTTCTACCAGGAAGAAAAAGCAAGACAGGAAGAAGAGCGAAAACAGCTCGAGCAGCGCATTTTGGAGCGGGAAAAAGCGTTTCGCGAGCTCGTGTTGTCGTTTCGGCAAACCGCTGCCAGCATCAGCGACGCCCGAACACGGGCAAATAAATGGTGGAAGTTTTGGTGAAGACGATCTTTGCAGCAACATGACAAGGACACCCGTTTTTGATGCACCATACCACCTTGTTAAAAAAGGGCCCCGCCAAAACGCGGGCCCCCTTTTGCGTCATATCCGGCGGCTCTCGGCCGCATGCCGTTTGATGGCTTCGATCAAGTGCGCTTCTTCTTGTTTGGTTACATGGAGGCGGACGCCGTAATAGTAGGCGTGTACAAACGGTCTTTCCCAGACGAGCTGCCCCCGCAGCGTAAAGGAGGCAGCGGGCAGCGAAAACGAGATGTCAACGGGCGTTCCCCCTGCTGAAAAGGGAAGGCGGCCTTCCGTTTCGATTTTCATCCCATGCGGGCTTAGATCGTGAATGTAGACGCTGCGCTCGCCATCGGCTATGCGCAGCCCGGCCGGGAGCGGCCGGCCAAACTGATACCGGAACGGTTCTTGACGTTTAAACCTCATCCTTCTTCCCCTTTTCCAAGCATTTTCTCGGGCTCTTTCCAGACGTCAATCACCAGCCCTGCTTCGTCAGTGTCAACGACAAACGAACCGGTGCTGTAACGGTCAGACGGACGGAGCGAAGAAGCTTGAATCGTCTCGATGACTCCTTTTTCCGTCCGCAGCCCAACCGTTTCTTCATCGCTACCGACAAAGACAGCGCCAACAATGCGATGCGGGTTGGACTTCACTTCACGTATGATCACAACGCCGCGCTTCGCCCGTGAAGACGGCTCAAACTCACCAAGCGCCACTTTTTTCACCGCCCCGCGTTGCGTCACGACGACAAACGAGCCACCCTTTTCTAGGCGAACGGGGCACGCTGCGGCGACAAAGTCACCTTCCTTCAATTGAATCCCTTTCACTCCAGCAGCGCGCACGCCGACTAAGCTGATCTCCTCCTCGGCAAACAAAAGCGCATGCCCGTCATGCGTTGCAAGCCAAAGATGGCCGCGTCCATCCGTCCTGTAGACGGCGACGACGTCATCATCGTCTTTCACATTGACGGCAACAAGCGGGCGCGTGTAGCGCTGCACTTGATATTGCGCCAGTTCGGTCCGCTTCACGAGTCCTTGCCTCGTCACAAACACGAGCTGCTCCCCGGTTTCAAAGGAAGAGACCGAAACCGCGGCGACGAGTTCATCGTCGCGTTCAAGCGGAATGAGATGGGAAATATGCTGTCCGACCTCTTTCCAACGGATGTCAGGGAGCGTATGCACCGGGCAGTATAAATAGTAGCCGCGGCGGGTGAAAAGCAAGAGCACATCGGTCGTATTCATCTCGAGCTGGGCGAGCAGCCGATCCGTTTCCTTCATGCCCATGTCTTGACCGTTTGAGGCGCTGTATGAACGATAGCTCGTCCGCTTCACATATCCTTCTTTTGTCACGGTGACGATCACGTCTTCCGACGGAATGAGCGCCTCCACATTCACTTTCAGCTCTTCAATCTCCTCTTCAATGACCGTCCGCCGCTCGTCGGCGTATTGCTTTTTCATCGCCTTCAACTCTTTTTTGATGACGCCAAGCAGCTTCTTCTCATCGGCGAGAATCGCCGTGAGTTCCGCGATCGTTTTGTCCAGTTCTTCGGCTTCTTGGCGGAGCGCCGTAATGTCGGTGTTCGTCAACCGATACAACTGGAGCGTTACGATCGCCTCGGCCTGCGCCTCGGTGAATTCGTAGTTAGCCATCAACCGGTCTTTCGCGTCGCGCTTGTCGCTTGCAGCGCGAATCGTCGCAATCACCTCATCCAAAATGGAAAGCGCCCGAATCAAGCCGTCGACGATGTGCTTCCGCTCGTTCGCTTTTTTCAGCTCAAAATGCGAGCGGTTGGTGACGACCTCTTTCCGGTGGGCGATGTAGGCATCCAACAGCTCCGGCAAACTCATCAGCTTCGGCCGGCGCTCATGGATCGCCACCATGTTGAAGCTGTACGGCACTTGCAAATCCGTGTTTTTGTACAAGTAGTTGAGAATCGCTTCCGCATCGGCGTCTTTTTTCAACTCGATGACGATCGACAGCCCGTTCCGGTCCGTTTCATCGCGCACATCGGCGATGCCGTCGAGCTTTTTGTCGAGGCGAAGCTCGTCAATTTTTTTCACTAAATTCGCTTTGTTCACTTCATACGGCAGTTCCGTGATGACAATGTGCTTTTTCCCGCCTTTTCCCTGCTCGATGGCGGCTTTGGCGCGGATGATGATTTTCCCGCGTCCCGTTTCATACGCCTTGCGGATGCCGTCTTTCCCTTGGATGATGCCGCCGGTCGGAAAATCGGGGCCGGGAAGAACCGTCATCAGCTCGTCAACGGTGCAATCCGGTCGGTCGATCCGCATCAAGACGGCGTCGATCACCTCGCCAAGCGCATGCGGGGGAATGTCGGTCGCATAGCCGGCCGAAATCCCGGTCGAGCCGTTCACCAACAAATTCGGAAACATCGCCGGCAAGACAGTCGGCTCATCGGTCGTATCGTCAAAGTTGGGGACAAACGCGACCGTTTGTTTGTCGATGTCGCGCAATAATTCAGCGGCAATCGCCGACAAGCGCGCCTCGGTATAACGCATCGCCGCCGGCGGGTCGCCGTCGATGCTGCCGTTGTTGCCGTGCATTTCAATGAGCACGTTGCGCAGCTTCCAATCTTGGCTCATCCGCACCATCGCTTCATACACCGATGAGTCGCCGTGCGGATGGAAGTTGCCGATCACGTTCCCCACCGTTTTCGCCGCTTTGCGAAACGGTTTATCAGCCGTGTTGCCATCAATGTACATCGCATATAAAATACGGCGCTGCACGGGCTTCAACCCGTCGCGCGCATCCGGGAGCGCCCGGTCTTGGATAATGTATTTGCTGTAGCGGCCGAAGCGGTCGCCCAACACATCTTCTAAAGGCAATTCCAACAATCGCTCTGCCATTCTCCCTCTCCTTTCTTACAGGACATGAACGCCAAAAAGGCGGCGCCTCTTCGTGCCGCCATCAGCCGATCCATCCCGGTTCCTCTTCAAGCCCGAAGGCGACGTGCGTTTCGATCCATTTGCGGCGCGGCTCGACTTTGTCGCCCATGAGCGTCGTCACCCTCCGTTCGGCGCGGGCCGCATCTTCAATGCGCACGCGGATCAACGTGCGCGTCTCCGGATTCATCGTCGTTTCCCACAATTGATCGGCGTTCATTTCGCCAAGCCCTTTATAGCGCTGAATCGTATAGCCGCGGCCCATTTTTTTCGTAATTTCTTTTAGCTGCTCGTCCGTCCATGCATATTCGACGATTTCGTTTTTGCCGCTTTTTTTGCTGATTTTGTAAAGCGGCGGCAGGGCGATGTACACTTTTCCCGCTTCAATGAGCGGGCGCATGTAGCGGTAAAAAAACGTCAAAAGCAGCACTTGAATATGGGCGCCGTCCGTGTCGGCATCGGTCATAATGATCACTTTGTCGTAGTTGACATCATCGAGCGAAAAATCAGCCCCGACGCCGCCGCCGATGGCGTGGATGATCGTATTGATTTCCTCGTTTTTCAAAATATCGCCAAGTTTCGCCTTTTCCGTGTTGATGACTTTTCCGCGCAGCGGAAGCACCGCCTGGAATCGACGGTCGCGCCCTTGTTTCGCCGAACCGCCCGCCGAATCGCCTTCAACGAGATAGAGCTCATTTCTTTGCGGATTGCGCCCTTGCGCCGGCGTCAGCTTGCCGCTTAAGAGCGCCTCTTTCCCTTTCCGCTTTTTGCCGCTTCTCGCCTCTTCGCGCGCTTTGCGGGCCGCTTCACGCGCTTGATACGCCCGGATCGCTTTTTTGATGAGCATCGCGCTCACGTCCGGGTTTTCTTGCAAAAAGTACATAAGCTGCTCAGACACCACGGCATCGACAGCCGAACGCGCCTCGCTTGTCCCGAGCTTTCCTTTTGTCTGTCCTTCAAATTGAAGCAAATGCTCCGGGATGCGCACCGAGACAACGGCGGACAGTCCTTCACGAATATCGGTTCCCTCAAGGTTTTTGTCTTTTTCCTTGAGCAGCCCGACGCGGCGAGCGTATTCGTTAAAGACGCGCGTCATCGCCGTTTTCGCCCCCGCCTCATGCGTGCCGCCGTCTTTTGTGCGCACGTTGTTGACAAACGACAGCACGTTTTCCGAATAACCGTCATGAAACTGGAACGCAAACTCGACTTCAATGCCGTTTTGCTCGCCAGCAAAATAAACGACCGGGTGGAGCACATCTTTCTCCTCATTCAAATAGGCGACAAACGCTTCAATTCCGTTTTCGTAATGGAACACATCATGCATACCCGTCCGTTCGTCGATGAGCTCGATTTTCAGCCCTTTTAACAAAAACGCCGATTCGCGCAGCCGCTCGCTCAACGTTTCATAATCAAACACCGTCGTGCTGAAAATCGTCGGATCAGGCTTAAATTGAATGATCGTTCCGGTTTTGTCGGTCGTTCCGATTTTCTCAAGCGTTGTCACCGGCTTGCCGCCGTGTTCAAACCGCTGTCGGTAAACGAAGCCGTCGCGGTGAATGGTGACAACAAGCCATTCCGACAAGGCGTTCACAACCGACGCCCCGACCCCGTGCAGGCCGCCGCTCGTTTTATAGCCGCCTTGGCCGAACTTGCCGCCGGCATGAAGCACGGTTAAAATCACTTCCGGCGTCGGCTTGCCGAGCTTATGCATCCCGACCGGCATGCCGCGCCCTTCATCCAACACGGTGACGCTGTTGTCTTTATGTATTTGCACCAAAATGTAATTTCCATATCCGGCCAACGCCTCATCGACCGAGTTGTCAACAATTTCGTAGACAAGATGATGCAAGCCGCGGCTGTCGGTGCTGCCGATGTACATCCCCGGCCGCTTCCTGACTGCCTCGAGCCCTTCCAACACTTGAATGGCATCTTCGTTATATTCGTATGTCGCATGCTTTGCCACAAGGCCACCCCTTCCTACAAAAACAAGAACACCTGTTTCTATTGTACCACAAACTTCCCGACTGTCCATTGCCTTTTGACATCCCCCGACAAATTCGGACAAGTGCGACAAAAAAACGAAAGGACCATCTCGAACAAGATGGCCGTTTCATCAATTAGGCGCGTTTGGTGAGCGCATGTTCCACTTTAATGCAGCGGTCCATAATGACCGTGTAGCCTTTCTCCTTTAAAAAGCGGTATGCCTCTTCGTTGACGACGCCAAGCTGCGCCCAAAACACGTCGGCATCGATTTGCACAAACTCGCGGGCCAGCTCGGGCAAATGCTCAGAGCGGCGGAACACATCGACGATGTCGACATGGCCTTCGATGTCAGTCAAGCGGTCAACCGCCGGAATGCCTTCCCACTCATCGATCATCGGATTGACCGGAATGATTTCGTATCCAGCGTCTTTCATCGCTTTCGCCACCATATACGACTCGCGCTCCGGATTGTTGGACAACCCAACGACGGCAATCCGTTTCGCCTTGCGCAAAATTTCGCCGATTTCTTCCCGGCTTGGGTTGACAATGGACATCGAGGTCTCTCCTTCCTTTATTCTCCTTTTTGCTGTACTAGTTTCGCTCCCGCCAAATAAAAATCCTGCCCAGCCAAGAATAATGATGGAGGAAAAATCATCGATCTTTTTTCGCACGGCGCCCACACATCCTAGGCCGGCCACGACAGCTGCAAACTTGAACATCGTATTCATCGCCTACGCATTGACCCGCTTTCTCGTCCGCATCCAGACATTCTGTTTGCTGGCTGTCCGAACGACGGACGGCCTGTTGCTAGTTTATGTTCCACCCGGCATACACTCCAGCTAAAAAAACGGTAGTCATGGCAATCGCGTGGACGATAATCCACCCCCACCGTCCATAGCGGAAGGAGAAGGCGGAGAGAGGAGAGCGCGCTTGGCGGGGAACGATTTTCCCTCCAATCCACTCAAAGAAAAGCAAATACAGCCACCAGGCGGTGTACGAATCCCACACATCCCAGAAGCGAGGGAGAAACAACCAAAAGCAAAAACGTCCGTTTAGCATCATAAAGAAACCGTTGTTGCAACAAGGCGCAACAAACGCTAAAATTTTCCCGACCGGAAAATCGAGTAAAGCAGCCAGCCGAACATAAAAGCGGACGCGCCCAATCCAATTTCAACAGCAGGGATATTCCACAACAGCGTCGACGGCCGTCCGAGCGATGAAGCGATCATAAGGCCGACCAGAACGATGCTCAGCGAAAGAAGAACGATGCTAAACGACAGCCGGTTCGTAATCTGGTCGAGCTTGTGCAGCAGCGCTTCCAAATCAGGAGCCGTGATTTCCAATCGAAGCTTGCCATGCCGCATCATTTTCGTCCATTCTTTTACGCTGTCCGGCAACCGAAGCAGCCATTCGCCATAGTCGAAAATCCGCTTCCACGCTGTTTCCGCCACGCGATCAGGCCGGAGCCGCTCTTTCAGCAGCTTTCTCCCAAACGGCTCGGCGACGTCGATGATGCGAAACTGCGGGTCAAGCGTCTCCACGACCCCTTCAACCGTCAACAGCGCCTTCCCAAGCAATGTCAAATCGCTTGGAATGCGAATGCCATGGCGGAGCGCCACCGAAAGCAAATCCTCGACTGCTTCCCCGAGACTCACCTCACTGAGCGGGACGCGATAATACTTTTCCCGCAACTCGTCGATGTCATCACGCAACTTCCCTTCATCGACCCCGTTTGGGACGATTCCTAAGCCGTAAATCGCGGCCAGCACCCCATCCGTGTTTTGCCGCATCAAGGCGATGATGAGCGAGGAAAGATGATGTTTGACATGAGGGCGAAGGCGGCCCATCAAGCCAAAATCGATGAAAGAAAGCGCTCCGCCAGGAAGAACGAATACATTGCCGGGGTGAGGATCGCCATGAAAAAATCCATGTTCGAACATTTGTTTGAATGTCAATTCGGCCAAACGCTCCGCGATCCTTTTTAAGGAGTAGCCGTTCGCTTTCAGCCGCTCGATTTCCCCGAGTTTGATCCCTTCCACATATTCCATCGTCAACACCGTTTTTGTCGTATAATCCCAAAAAACATCAGGAACATGCACTGACGGATCGCCGTCAAACTGCCGGGCAAACAGTTCCGCATGGCGCGCCTCGACCGTATAATCCAGTTCCTGCCGCAAGGACCGCGCCAGCTCATCAACAATCTCAGACAACTGGTAGGACGCCGCCCAATCGAGACGGCGTTCCGCAAGCATGGCCAAATCTTGCAAAATTTCCAGATCCGTCTCCACCCTCGCGGCAATTTGCGGGCGCTGCACTTTCACCGCTGCCGCTTGCCCGGAAGGAAGAACCGCCCGGTGCACTTGGCCGATCGAAGCGGCAGCCAACGGTGTTTCATCAAATGAACGAAACAGTGTTTCCAGCGGACCGCCAAGTTCTGTTTCCACAATCTGGCGGACGTCGGCAAACGGAAACGGCGGAACTTGGTCTTGCAGCTTTTCCAACTCACAGATGATAGAACGAGGGATCAAATCCGGCCGTGTACTGGCGATTTGCCCGAGCTTCACGAACGTCGGACCGAGTTCCTCGAGCACGAGGCGAAGCCGCTCCCCGACCGTCTTGCTTTCCCGCCTTCCTTGTTCCGTCCGCCCGCGCGGCGGCAAGGAAAGAAAAGACGAAAAACCGAGCTCATCGACGATCATCCCGAATCCGTGCCGAAGCAAGGCGACAGCGATTTCATGATACCTTCCGATATGGCGCATCCGTTTCCCGAACATCCGAACATCTCCCCTAAGGCGGCAAAAAGCGAGCGGGCAGGCCGCATCGGTTTACTGCCCGCTTTGTTCCTTTTCCTCAAGGCGGCGGATCCGCTCCTCGAGCTGCCGCACGTCTTCTTTTGTCGCTAAATCAAGCTTGTCGATCACCTGTTTGATTTGTTCGCGCACAAGCCGTTGCACTTCCGTTTTGCGCGCTTCGGTCTGCTGCTTCCATTGGTCGATCACTTCTTTCGATTCATCAAGCGACAGCTCCCCTTTTTTGACGAGCTCGTCAATGATCTTTTCCACTTGCTCCTTGCTGGCAATCGCCAGTCCGAGACCGAACGCCAATCCTTTTTTCAAAATGCTCATCGGTTTGTTCCTCCTTTGTTCCTTTCTTTTTCCTTATCGTACCATTCTTTGCCGAGCCATGTCGAGTGAAGTGAAAAAGAAATGACACCTTCTTGCCAAGCAAACGGCGGCGCTGTTGCATACACCACCTCTCGATGCGGCATCCTAGCGATGGACGATGATTCATAAAAGAGGGATTTCAGTGGCCGAAGAACAACTGCATTATGGAGAAGATTATCGATTGACGAAACTCGCCCGCGATTTCGACCGCGTCGCTGTTCCGGATTACGGAAAATATATGTGCATTAGGCGGCAGGAACTCCTTCATGTTTTCGATGCAACCCGGTCACAAGCGCACAAAAAAGACGGCAAGAATCACTCTTGCCGTCCATCATGCATAAGAGATGGGCCTAAGTGGACTTGAACCACCGACCTCACGCTTATCAGGCGTGCGCTCTGACCAGCTGAGCTATAGGCCCGCTCATAAAGTGGAGGGGGACGGATTCGAACCGCCGAACCCAAAGGGAGCGGATTTACAGTCCGCCGCGTTTAGCCACTTCGCTACCCCTCCGTAATCGTGATGCCGACTGCAGGACTCGAACCCGCAACCTACTGATTACGATTCAGTTGCTCTACCAATTGAGCTAAGTCGGCATGATATGAATAGACCGTGACTCGTTGGTTTCTGTTGTGTCCCTTCCTCTACCAGCCAATTCGAAGATGAACGATGCGTCGGGACAACTCGCAGAGAATTCGATGATGTTTATGCTCGTCTCTACTAATTGAGCTAAATCAATATTTATGGCGGAGGAGGAGGGATTCGAACCCCCGCGGGCTGTGACACCCCTATCGGTTTTCGAAACCGACCCCTTCAGCCAGACTTGGGTACTCCTCCGTAGCTGTTTGGAGCGATGCGGTCGAGAGGACTTGAACCTCCACGGGGTCGCCCCCACTAGGCCCTCAACCTAGCGCGTCTGCCATTCCGCCACGACCGCATACAATGGAGCGTAGGGGATTTGAACCCCTGACCTCTTCGCTGCCAGCGAAGCGTTCTCCCCCTGAACTAACGCCCCATGATGGTGGAGTATACTGGGATCGAACCAGTGACCCCCACGCTGTCAACGTGGTGCTCTCCCGCTGAGCTAATACTCCACGTCGTTTGCCTAGCAGCGACCTACTCTTGCAGGGGCGCTGGCCCCAACTACCATCGGCGCTGGAGGGCTTAACTTCCGTGTTCGGGATGGGAACGGGTGTTTCCCCTCCGCTATCACCACTAGGCAATGGCGACGATATTTATTATAAAACAATCAAAAAGTTTGTCAAGGGTTTTTTATTTTTTATTTCAGTTCCTTCAGAATCGGAACGACAATGTAAAATCTACTATAAAAAAATGAAAGAGTCAACCCTCTTTTTCATTTTTTCGATCTTCACTGTCCCTTTCTCTTAAAGTTCTTGTCATCCCCTTCCTTATGCGCGTATAATAAAAGAAGCAGGAACGTACAATAAAGCAGGGCATTGGCGGCCACCAATGCCCTGTCCATACACAGCCGCTGCAAGAAGCGCAGTGGCCCAAGCCTCGGGCATCGTAACCTACCCTCGCCTCGGCCTAGCAGGGTGGGTTACTTTTTGTCTTTTGATACGGCGATCACCGCAACGATGAGTGACGCAAACGCAATCATGAGCGTCAGCGCGTCGGCAATCGGCATCATCAGCACCACCCCCTTTCGTTCAGGGAGTGGCCACTGCCCACCCTGCATATGGCTGTGCATGTTTCATTATACCATCAAATCAAGCAAATGCGAATATACATTCGCATCCTCGTTGAAAATTAGGAATGTTTCCCTACCCGAGGGATACAAACGCCACCTTGCGCGTTATTTCGTGCCATCACGTCCACAACCTCCTCCCCCTTCGCTTCCTTGCAGCCGCTGAAACTCCGGCGTTTTCATCAAGCGCTCGAAAAAAAACGATTTGTATAAAATCCGCGTTTTTCCGAATAATGACGATAGACGAATCTCGCTGTTCCAAGGAGGAAAAAATGGTGGAACAAGCAAGGCAAACCCGCATTCATGGGCTGTTGTTGCTGATCGTCGCCGCTGTGTTCGTTTGGTCGGCCATTCGTCCAACCAGCTATGCGGTGTGGGCGCTTGAGGTTGCCCCGGCTCTTGTGGGGCTTGCGATCGTGATGGCCCTGTATCGACGCTTCCGGCTGACAACGATGTCGTATGTCATCATTGCCATGCTGGCGGTCCTCATGTTTATCGGCGGCCATTATATTTACTCCAAAGTTCCTTTTTTTAACTGGATCAAAGATGCGTTCCATTTCGAACGCAACCATTATGACCGGTTTGGCCATTTCCTCAAAGGGACGTTCGCCATCGTCCTAAGGGAGATTGTGCTGCGGAAAACGCCGCTGTCGCGCGGCCCTTGGCTTTTCACGATCGTCACAAGCATGTCGCTCGCCATCGCCGCCCTGTATGAAATCATCGAATGGCTCGTCTCCCTCATCTCCAAAGGGGGAAAGGCATCGAAAGACTTTTTGGGCACGCAAGGCGATATTTGGGACACCCAATGGGATATGGTATGCACATTGATCGGAACGATCGTTGCCTTACTGTTGCTTTCGAGATGGCACAACCGGCAGCTTGCGCGTTTGGATCAGCCCCGCAGCTAGGCTCGTAAAACAGCGGCTTCCCGTTTCAAGAGAAGCCGCTGTCTTCAATTCACCTTATACAAATAAATCGTCCACGCTGACTCAGCGGACGTGAATACGCGATCCAGCACGAGCCTGTTTTCCGCCGCGTTATCGATCGGAACGGCCGAAAAAATGTAGCGGCCGCCCATCTTTTTCAGCTGCTCTGTATTCAACTGCAAGTTCTTCAACCGCTTTTTCGAGTGTTTCGTGAACATATACCGTTTCCCGAGCTCCGCGGTGAAGATGTAGCACCGCCCGCCCCATTCATCAAAATACGTGCGGATCGTTTTGCTTTTTGCCAATTCACGCTCTATGATTTTGCGGAACTCATATTTGTATGACAGCGGGTAAAAGTTGTTGTACGTATCGAGCGTGTAAAACCCGTTGTATTGGGCGATGGCGGGGTGAATGCCGATGCTGACGACGCGGTAATCGGACACCGGAAGCCCGATGTGTTGTTTGATTTCTTGAAACTGTTTTTCCGCGTAAAATTGCTTTACCGTCGGCTCGTAACGAAAGATGATTTCTTCGTTGATCAAAAATACGAAGATGATTTGCGCCGCGAGCAGCCGCTTTGCCCACTTCTTCCCGTTTTCGCTGTACTGCCATATGATTTTCAGCGCCAGCGCAAACTGCACAT
This sequence comes from Geobacillus jurassicus NBRC 107829, assembly GCF_001544315.1. Taxonomy (GTDB): domain Bacteria; phylum Bacillota; class Bacilli; order Bacillales; family Anoxybacillaceae; genus Geobacillus; species Geobacillus jurassicus. Next base: position 25,606 of record NZ_BCQG01000021.1, on the reverse strand, counting down.
AAATGATCATCGGTCGCAAAAAATGAAAGCGGGCAAAGTTAAATGTATCCAAAAAATGAAACCGCTCGGTAAGCGGCCGCCATCCTTTATAAAACCAAAATGCATACCACGCCGACAACGCGAAATTCAGCGCAAACAAAAACAGAAACGCCTTTTCCTGCTTCCATCGTTTTTTCACGAAAACGAGATACAATGCCATCAACCAAGCCGACAAAATAAACAACGTATGCTCGGTCATGACGTGATGATGGCCGAGAAGAAAGTTTTTCCACGTCAAACGGACGCAATGCCAAAACGTCAGGCGGGCATGGAAGTACTCATCTCGGCTCGTCGGTTCATCTTCCCATAAAAAGGAGTACACGAGCCGGTACTCGACGAGCAAGTAAAGCAGCGTCATGTAAGCGATCGAAGCGAAAAAACGGATGTTCCACCCCTTCCCACGCAACACATCCGTGAGCCAGAGAACACCCATAGCGGCAAGAAAGAAAAAGAACCCGAGCACAAAACTGGAATAAAACGGGAGAAGCGTGAGTGCGGCGTAATGTTTCCACTTCCCCTCGCCTTTTCGGATGCTTAAAAACGCCCAAAGCGCAAGCGGCATGCCTAACGTACTTAACATCCCTGACGGCCAAAACAGCGTCAGCGCAAACGCAAGCGACACCCCGATGCGGACGGCCATCCAACGCGGCTCGGGCAGGAAATGCGTTTTCAACAACAAATACATGCCGATAAATGCTACCTCTCTCGTGATCGTTTGGCTGAGCGCATACGCGGTCATCGTGGGAAACAAGGCGTGCAGCCAGACGATGCCGGTCAGCTCCGAGCCGAGGGCGTTTCTTGACAGCTGGCCGTTGGCGATTTGCGGAATTTTCGCATCAAGCGGCCCGGTGATTTGCTCGCTTTCGGCGAGCACTTTATACCAGGCGATATTGGAATCCAAATTATCGTGCACGCGAATATGAGCGTTCTCTCCAAGGAGAAACAGCGGGGACGCGTAAAGAGCGATGACACCAAGCGCCAATAGGAAAAACCATCGTCTTTGTTGTTCGGTCATCGGCACCACGCTCCCTTCTCCAAGTTTCTATTGGATACGGTGTGCAATGAGAAGGAAATTATTCCTTTTGCTAACATTTTTGTTTCTAAGGAACTACTCTGATATAGAGCCGATTGGCCGACCTATGCTTCTGCCTTACAGTTGCACAAGCAATGTGAGGTGCCGTATGATGTTATATAAATCAAACATATGTAACACATAAAAGAGAGGTGCCCACCATGCCCAAACAACTCCCTCCCGGCCAATTCGAGACGGAAAAATGGCCGATTTTGCATGAAGGGGATGTGTACGAATTCGATGAAGCGACGTGGAATTTCCGACTGTTCGGCGATGTGAAAGAGGAAGTGTCACTGTCGTATCAAGAAGTGATGCAGCTGCCAAAGACGATTTCGACCATTGATATGCACTGCGTGACGACATGGTCAAAATTCGACACGACGTTTGAAGGCATCGCGTTCCGCGAGTTTTTGCGCTTCGTCGAGCTAGATCCCGATGTGAAATACGTGAAAATTTACGGATATTTAAATGGCGACCGATTCGGCTATTCGGCGAACTTGCCGCTTGAGGCGCTGATGGGCGACGATGCATTATTTGTCTACCGATGGAAAGACAAGCAGCACGACTGGCAGGACATCTCGCCGAAGCACGGCTATCCGCTCCGTTTCATTCCGCCGGCGACGTTTTACTTATGGAAAGGAGCGAAATGGGCGTCCGGCATCCGCTTTATGAAGGAAGATGAGCCGGGCTATTGGGAAGAGCGCGGCTATTCGATGACCGCCAATCCGTTTAAAGAGGAGCGGTTTGCCGAGTGGGTGCCGCGGATTCGGTTTTGACGAGGCGAAAGCAGGCGTACAAACAAAAAAAGCGAGGGGCGAGAAACCTCTCGCTTTTTGATCAAGCGGCTTGGCGGGATGCGGCTTGTTTCTCAAGCCAAACCCCAAGGCGCAAAAAGAGAAGCTGGAACACGACGGCAACGATCGCCCCTTTTGTGATGTTAAACGGCAAAATCGCCGAGATGACCAGTGCTTTTGTTTCCGGCGCGCTCATCGCTGGCGCTCCGAGGAAAAGCGTGCATGCCGGCAAAAAAACATAGTAGTTGAGCACGCTCATGATGAGGGCCATCGTCGCTGTTCCCGCCGCCAGTCCAAGCACCATGCCTTTTTTCGATGCAGCTTTTCGATAAATATAGGAAACGGGCAAAATGAACGCCACCCCAGCGTTTTTATCTCTCCAACTTGTTAATTCTCCTTCGGAAACTGATCCCCCGGCTCGAGCACCGGCGGATTGACGTTCACTGTGTCGGCGTATTTCAGTCCTGTTCCGGTATTTAATACGACGACTGTCTCTCCATCGCGAATCCAGCCGCTCTCGCGCAGCTGGCGGGCCGCCGCAAACGCCGCCGCTCCTTCCGGGCAAATGAACGCCCCTTCGAGTTCGGCGACCGTCCGCTGTTCGGCCAAAATCGCTTCATCGTTGACGGCAATGGCGCAACCATCCGTTTCATACACCGCCTCGAGCACAAGGAAGTCGCCGAGCGCTTTCGGCACATTGATGCCAAACGCCACCGTATGGGCGTTCGGCCAAAACTTCGACTCACGTTTTTTCTCATTCCACGCCTTGACGATCGGGGCACAATGCTCGGCCTGCACGGCGACAAGCCGCGGCATGCGGCCATCCACCCAGCCGAGCGCCTGCAGTTCTTTGATCGCCTTGTAAATGCCGATCAACCCGACGCCGCCCCCGGTCGGATACAACATGACATCCGGCAGCCGCCAAGAAAACTGTTCGGCGATTTCCAGCCCCATCGTTTTCTTGCCTTCGATCCGGTACGGTTCTTTCAACGTCGACGCATCGTACCATCCATATTCGCGGATCGCTTTCGCCACGATTTGCCCGGCATCGTTGATGAGGCCATCGACTAAGTACAGTTCCGCCCCGGCGATGGCGCATTCCTTGCGCATCAGTTCCGGCGCATCGACCGGCATAACCACCGTCGCCTGGATGCCAGCCCGAGCCGCATACAGCGACCACGCCGCGCCGGCGTTGCCGTTTGTCGGCATCGCGAGCTGTTTGACGCCCAATTCCTTTGCTTTGGAAACCCCGACCGCCGCCCCGCGGGCTTTGAACGTTCCGGTCGGGATGACTCCCTCGTCTTTCATATAGAGCGAGTTAATGCCGATGTTTCGACCAAGGCGCGGCATCGGCACAAGCGGCGTCATCCCTTCGCCGAGCGACACGATATGTTCAGGATGCTTTACCGGCAGCAACTCATGATAACGCCATAAATTCGCTTCTCGTTCCTTCAGCACATCCCTCTTGACTTCTTGGCGCATCGACTCCAAGTCGTAAGCGACAAGAAGCGGCGCACCGCATTCGCAAAGTTGATGGATTTGGTCGACATCGTATGTACGTTCACACTTCGGGCAATATAGGTGGGATACATAGCTGAATCGCAAATGACTTCTCTCCTTTCTTGCTCACTTCATCCGCACCGGACAAACGGTGTCTCTTTCACCGTTTCAGAAAGGCATAACCGGCGGCAGTTGGCTTTTTCATTATAACATAATAGCCATCGTCAGCATCTCCTCCCTTACTTTTATGCATAATCGCGCCAAACCAGCAAACACTATAGTCGAACATTTCATGGTCCCAGCTGAATAGACTGCCAGGAGGTGATCGCAGTGGATCGAAAAACAAAAGAAAACGTGAACAATCTGGAAACGAAAGCGACACCAGGAAATCTTGCTGCGCAAAAACAGGCAGAAAGCGAAAAAAACAAGCAGCGTGCACCGAAGATGTGACCAAGGAAAAGCGGACGATCCAAAACATCGAAGCGGTTTTCCCTAGGCGGTGAACCGCTTTGTTGCGTGAAAGACATCGCGGTGAACCCTCCTTGCCTTTTTTCCTCATGAAGTTGTCCCTCTATTTTTCATTGTTTCGATCCACATATGATAAAATAAAATGGAAAGCGCCGTCTATTTTTTCCTTTCCAGGTTGGAAGAATCATTCATCGATCCAAGCAAATCGATGCATAAAGGAGATGGACCAATGAAACAAGAATTGATCGAACGCTTCATCCGCTACGTGAAAGTCAACACTCAATCCGACCCAAACAGCCATACGTGCCCGTCGACTCAAGGGCAATGGGAGCTGGCGAGAATGCTCGTCGAAGAGCTGAAAGCGATCGGCATGGAAGATGTGACGATCGATGACAACGGCTATGTCATGGCGACGTTGCCGGCCAATACGGACAAAAACGTGCCTGTGATCGGCTTTTTGGCTCATATGGACACCGCTCCGGAGTTTACGGGAGCCAACGTCAACCCGCAAATCATCGAACAGTACGACGGCGGCGACATCGTGTTAAACAAAGAACAAGGCATTATCCTGTCGCCGAACGATTTCCCGGAGCTCGCTCACTACAAAGGGCACACGCTGATTACCACCGACGGGACAACGCTGCTTGGCGCCGATGATAAAGCGGGGATCGCCGAAATTATGACCGCGATGAACTATCTCATTCAACACCCGGAAATCAAGCATGGCAAAGTGCGCGTTGCCTTTACGCCGGATGAAGAAATCGGCCGCGGGCCGCATAAATTTGACGTTGCCAAATTCGGCGCCCAATTCGCCTACACGGTCGACGGCGGGCCGCTTGGCGAATTGGAATACGAAAGCTTTAACGCTGCCGAAGCGAAAATCACGATCAAAGGAAAAAACGTTCATCCGGGCACGGCGAAAGGAAAAATGATCAATTCGATCAAAATCGCCATGGAGTTTCAGCAGCAGCTCCCGGCCCACGAGGCGCCTGAGCATACGGAGGGATATGAAGGGTTTTACCATTTGCTTTCGTTCCAAGGCAGTGTAGAGGAAACGAAGCTTCACTACATTATCCGCGACTTCGACCGTGAACAATTCGAAGCGCGCAAAGCGAAGATGAAAGAGATCGCGGCTTCGCTTGCGCAAAAATATGGAAACGACCGAATCACTCTCGAAATCAACGACCAATATTACAACATGCGCGAAAAAATCGAGCCGGTGCGCCACATTGTTGACATTGCCCACGAAGCGATGACGAACTTGGGCATTGAACCGAAGGTGAAACCGATCCGCGGCGGTACAGACGGGTCGCAGCTCTCATACATGGGGCTGCCGACGCCGAACATTTTCGCCGGCGGCGAAAACTTCCATGGCCGCTATGAATACATTTCCGCCGACAATATGGTGAAAGCGGCCGAAGTGATCGTGGAGATCATCAAGCTGTTCGAGCAAAAAGCATCTTGATCTGCGGCGATGGCCTGACTTGAACGATCGTTTGTCTATCGCCCAAGCAGCAGTTTTGTGCAACCATATGAAAAGGTGTCCCCAACGAGCCGGGACACCTTTTTGACTAAGCGATCTGTCGCCCCAATCCTGTTCCGTTACGGAAGACGGTTGATCCGCCCCTCAATTCGTGCCGAGAACGGTTGCTCAAGACCGCGAATATAGGAGACAAGGGCATCCAAATCGATCGGACCGACCTCGCGATTGGTCCCTTGCGTCAACACCGTGAACCCATCACCGCCGTCGGCGAGGAAGCTGTTGACGGTCACCGTGTATGAGGCGTCCGGTTTCAGCGGTGTGCCATCAGGAAGCTGAATGTCAATGACTTTTTCTCCGACCGGCTTGCTGGCGCTCCATGTATAGCGGAGGCCGGAGATTTGCAGCATGCGCGTTTGGGTCGGCTGCCATTGTTGATTCAAAAGCTGGCGGATTTGCGCGCCGGTGAGCGTCATTTTCACGAGCTGGTTGTTGAACGGCTGAACGTTGTACAATTCGCCCCACGTCACTTCGCCTTGTTCAATATCGGCGCGAATGCCGCCCGGGTTCATAAAGGCAAAATCGGTTTTCATCGCCGCCCGCTGGGCATCAGCGATCAAATTGCCCAAGGCGGATTCGCCGCTTTCGTTTTGCTCATCGGTGATCGTTTCGGCCGCTGTGCCAATGACTTGGTTGACGAGCGGCGCCACTTTCGCTTCATATTTTTCAATGAGCGTCCGAATTTCCGGGTCCGGAGCAATGCCGTCATGATACGTCGTCACGATCTCCGCTTTTTTTGCGACGACGTCTTTCGTGCGTGGGTCGATTTTCAAATCGACATCAGAAAACGCCGTGCCGTACGAATACGACTGAACGAGCAGCTTGCCGTCCACAACCGCATTTAAATAGGCATGGTTATGACCGGCGAAAATCACATCGACTTCATCATCGATATTTTTGGCGATATCGACAATTTCCCCGCTTGCGTTTGCCCCATCCGGATTGGATACGCCTGGGTTATGGGCGAGAACGACGATCGTTTGCACTCCTTTTTTCTTCAGTTTCCGGACCGCTTTGTTAATCGCTGTTGCTTCATCGATGAACTTGACTCCCGCGACGCCGCTTGGCGTCACAATCGTTGGCGTTTCCGTGAGCGTGACGCCGATCAATCCGATCGGCATGCCATTGACCCGCTTAATGACATACGGCGGGAGAATCGGTTTTCCCGTTTGCGCATCAACGACGTTGGCGCTCACATACGGAAAATCCGCTCCGGCGAAATCGCCGGTCGCCGGGTGGTATCCGCCATGGATCAAGCGGAGCATTTCCGCTACTCCTTCATCAAACTCATGGTTGCCAAGGGTGCCGACATCAAAGCCGAGCTTATTCAACACTTCAATCGTCGGCTCGTCCTGCAACAGCGCCGATACCGGCGGACTCGCGCCGACCGCATCACCGGCATGGACGAGCAGCGTATTTTTGTTTTCCGCCTCCCGCTGTTTCAAATAAGCGGCCAAATAATCAGCCCGTCCGACTTCCCGCCCGCCGACTTTTCTTGTCACATTGAGCTGGCCGTGGAAGTCGTTAATGCCCAACAGCTGCACCTCAATATAACGGTGCGAGGAAGCAGGCGGTTTTCCCTTGCTTTTCCCGTTCCCTGCCGCCCCAACTGGAGTCGCGGCCAGCAACGCTGCAACGGCCAATGCCGACAGCACCCGTCTTCCCCATCGTTTGGAATTCTTCATTCCCTGTTCCCCTTTCTCTCGCCTTCTCGTTCACTCCCATTATATCCTTGCGAATCAATAGAATGATAGAGCAGAAAGGATGATTTTTTGTAAATATTCCGTAAATCACGAGTGTTGATTATCCATTATTTTACTAAAAAACACAGAATCATATGGCTGAACACAAACCTTTCTGCCTCTTCCCTCGAACAAGAACGCCGGCGGGCAAATACAGTTTGCCCGCAAAGCGTTCATTGTTCGAGGAGGTCATGCTGTCATATGCCCAGTCGGCAAGCGAGCCGCTGCCGACTACGGCAGAAAAGCTGGGAACAGAGCCTTCTTATCTTATTTGTTAATCAACACGCCTGTTCGTAAATTGCTAACTAACTAGAGAGAACCATGGAAACAAAAAAGCCGCCCGCTAGAGTCTGTTGAACAGACCTCTTCGGACAGCCTTTCCCCTTTATCCGACCGCGTTTTTCTTGTTTAACGGAGCAACGCGAATGCCGGTCGTCTCCTCAAAATCGTACAAACCGCCCGGGAGATCGGCAAACCGCTCGAGTTCGTTATAAGCCGGAATGCCGTGGTACGCCATATCAAGCCCTTCTTCCTCTTCGCGTTCCGTCGCCCGGAGCCCGACCGTGTTGGCGCACACATGGGCGATGAGCGCACCGCTCACGAAGCCCCAAACGATGACTGTCAACGCCCCAAGCAGCTGGGTCATGAACAACGACAGATGGCCAGTCGTCAGCAGCCCTTGCGCCGAGTCGAACAGGCCGACAGCGAGCGTGCCAAATACCCCATTAAACCCGTGAACCGCCACCGCACCGACCGGATCGTCAATTTTCAACGCATCGACCAGCAGCGTCGCATAGACGACGATGACGCCGCTCACAAGGCCGATCAGTACCGCGCTCCATTGTGAAACGAAGGCGCAACCGGCCGTAATGGCCACCAGACCGGACAACACACCGTTGATGACCATGCTTGGATCGGCTTTTCCGTACTTTTTCATCGTCACGAAGAGCGCCGACGCGCCCCCGGCCGCCCCTGACAGCATCGTGTTGAGAGCGATCGACGCCAACGCTTTATTGGATGCATCGAGCGTACTGCCCGCATTAAACGCAAACCAGCCAAACCATAAAATGAACGCCCCGGCCGAAGCAAGCGGAATATTGCTCGGCGCAAACACATTCACACTGCCATCCGAGTTGAACCGCCCTTTTCGCGGCCCAAGCCGCTTGGCGATCGCCAACGCCGCAAATCCGCCGAGCGCATGAATCGCTGCTGATCCTGCGAAATCTTTCATCCCGAGTTTCGCCAACCAACCGTCGCTATGCCAAATCCAATGACCGGATAACGGATAAACAATGGCACAAACGAGAAGCACCGTCACGATATACGCTTTAAAATTCATCCGCTCGGCCACCGCGCCGGAAATGATGGACACACACGCCACCGCAAACCCGATTTGGAACAAAACGAACGCCGCGCTAGGCAACGGAACGGACAACGAAATGCGTTCCGGCGTTCCAAACAACGTCGTGCCGACCCATCCAAACGCATCATCGCCAAACATCAGCCCGAAGCCGACAGCCCAAAAGGCAAGCGCTCCAACGGTCAAATCAACGAAAATTTTCATTGTCACATTGACGGCATTTTTCGTCCGCACCAGCCCCGCTTCCAGCAAGCTGAATCCACCTTCCATAAACAGCACCATCGCCGCAGCGATGACGATCCACACGGCATTGACTTGTTCGATCATGACCTTCCCCCCTGTTTCTCTGCCAACTCGTCAATGTCAAAATCCAACGTGCCTGTGCGAATGTTGTACGCTTCCAGCACCGGATAGACAAAAATTTTCCCGTCCCCGTCTTCCCCGGTTTGCGCAGCGGCGACAATCGTTCGAATCGTCCGCTCGACCATATAATCGGAAAGAACGATTTCCAGCTTCACTTTCGGGTGAAGCGTCACTTTGTAGTTTTTTCCTCGGTAAACTCCTTGCGTGTCCTTCTGTTTTCCTCGCCCAACGACTTGCGAAACGGTAAACCCGGTGATGCCGATCTGTTTCAGCCCTTTAATCGTATCGGTCAATTTTTCCGGCCGGATGATCGCTTCAATTTTTTTCATGTTTCCCGCCGCCCCCCTCAACCGTTTTTGTGTAATAAAAATTAACGTATTTATGTTAAAAATTATAACAATTAAAAGAGCGGTGTCAAGTATGAGGACAAAGTTTTTTTGACGCGCGCCTATCGGGCATAGCTCGAAGAAAAGCGGATCGGCAGGGTGTCCATCCAAACGACTGATCGCCGTTATCTGTTCTAACACAAAAAAGGTGTTCCGCAAACGATCGGAACACCTTTTTCATCGTATTGTCATTCGGCGCTATGCCACACGAAACGGCCATAAACGCCGAGCCCTTCTCCTTGTTAGATCGTCTCCTTCCCGCGCACGCCGTTGATCGAATAGCTCGCCGTAATGGCAGCGTTTAACGAATGGGAAACGGAACAATATTTTTCTTTTGACAACCGAATGGCGCGGACGACTTTGTCTTCCGGCAAATCGCCTTCGAGCGCGTAATGAATATGAATCTCTGTAAACCGCTTTGGGTGGTCATCGGCGCGCGTTCCTTCGACTTCCATCGAAAACGCGCGGACATCAAGCCGCATTTTTCGCAAAATCAGAATGATGTCGATGCCGGTGCAGCCGGCTAAGGCGTGAAGCAAAAGCTCCATCGGCCGGGCGCCTGAATCGTTGCCGCCGACGTCTTTCGCGGCGTCGATCGGAATCACCACACCGGAAGCGCTTTGGCCGCTGAATGACATGTTTCCGTTCCATATGACCGTCGTTTTCATCATGGTCGCTCCTTTCTCATCTGTCCGGGGTCGGACGGACTTTCCGACAGCCCGTTTCTTCTTTTCAGTTTAGCGGCTATGTCCTTGAAATGCAAAATTCCTGTCTACCGTTTTCGCTCATGCATGTTAAAATAGAAACATGCACAAACTTGTTGAGTAAAGGGTGTTTGACTTCATGACTGCACTTATTTTGCTTCTTGCTTATCTTCTCGGTTCGATTCCGTTTGGCCTTCTTGTCGGAAAAATCGGCTACGGGATCGACATCCGCGAACATGGAAGCGGCAATCTCGGGGGAACGAACACGTTCCGCGTGCTTGGGGCGAAAGCGGGAACGATCGTTATTGTCGGTGACATGCTAAAAGGAACGCTGGCGGCGAGCTTGCCGATGCTTTTTTCCGTCCCCGTTCATCCGCTTTTGGCCGGGGCGGTCGCTGTCGTCGGCCATATGTATCCGGTGTTCGCCAAGTTCCGCGGCGGCAAGGCGGTGGCGACATCGGGCGGGGTGATGCTGTTTTATTCGCCGTTGTTCTTTTTGTCGCTCATCGCCGTGTTTCTTGTTGTCTTGGCTGTTTCGCGCTACGTCTCGCTGTCATCGATGGCCGCCGCGTTGTATGCGGTCGTGTACACCGTCTTTTTCACGGACGACATTCCGTTGACGGTGGCGGTGTTGTTGCTCGCCTCGTTTATCTTTTACCGTCATCGCGCCAACATTCAACGCATCTTGAACAAAACGGAGCCGAAAGTGAAATGGCCAGGCAAACGCTCATGATGACAGACGAAGAAAGGAGTTTGCTGCGTTGAGACTGCCGGAAGCATTTGTCGCGAAGATGAAGAAGCTGCTTCAGGAAGAAGCGGACGAGTTTTTCACCGTCTATGAAAACGAAAAAGCCAGCGGCTTGCGCGTCAATCCGTTGAAAACCGACCCGGGCGCATGGACGAAAACCGCGCCCTTTTCCCTTGCCCCGGTTCCGTTTTGCCCGACCGGGTTTTATTATGAGCCGAATGAACAACCAGGAAAACATCCATACCATGCTGCCGGGCTGTATTACATTCAAGAGCCGAGCGCCATGGCGGTCGCCGAAGCGCTGCGCCCCGCCCCTGGGGAGACAGTGCTTGACTTATGCGCCGCCCCTGGCGGAAAAACGACTCAACTTGGCGCGATGATGGAAAACAAAGGGCTGCTTGTCGCCAATGAAATCCATCCGAAGCGGGTCAAAGCGCTCGCGGAGAACGTCGAACGGTTCGGCTTGACGAACACCGTTGTCGTCAATGAAACTCCTGAGGCGCTTGCCGAGCGGCTTCCAGGCTTTTTTGACAAAATTTTGGTCGACGCCCCGTGTTCCGGCGAAGGCATGTTTCGCAAAGATGAAGAGGCCGCTTCGTTTTGGAGCCCAGCTTACGTCGAAGAGTGCGCGGCCAGACAGCGGCGCATTTTGGAAAGCGCCTATGCGATGCTGAAAGAAGGCGGCATTCTCGTCTATTCAACGTGCACGTTCTCTCCGGAGGAAAACGAGCAAACGGTCGAATGGCTGCTCGAGACATACGATGATTTGCGGTTGCTGCCGATCGCGAAAATCGGCGGCATCGAGCCGGGGCGGCCGGAGTGGACGAAAACGAACCGGGCTGAACTTGAATATGCTGCCCGCCTTTGGCCGCACCGCCTAAAAGGGGAAGGGCATTTTGTCGCCAAACTGCAAAAACAGCGGCCAACCTCGCCTTGGCGGGGGCGGTGGGCGAAATCGAGCGCGCCAAAAGCCGCTATCCGCCTGTATCGACAGTTTGAACAAGAGGCATTGCGGACAAAGCGAGACGGCACGTTCGTGTCATTTGGCGCCCATTTGACTGTGTTGCCCGAGCGTTGCCCGGATTTGTCCGGTTTGAAAATCGTCCGCGCCGGGTTGCACTTAGGGGATGTGAAAAAAGAGCGGTTTGAGCCGAACCATGCCCTTGCCTTGGCGCTGCAGACAGAGGAAGCGAAACATGTGCTTGACCTATCGAGCGCGAGCCGCGAAATTGTCCAATATTGGCGCGGCGAGACGCTTTCAACCGGCAGCGACCGCGGCTGGCTGCTTGTGGCCATTGACGGCCATCCGTTCGCCTGGGGGAAAGAAGTAAAAGGAACCGTGAAAAACTTTTATCCAAAAGGGCTGCGTCTCATCTGAAGCATCGGAAAAGCGGGTGGCAAAGGAGCTCCTAACCGCAAAAAAGACTGTCCTGCAAACGCGGACAGTCTTTTTTACTGGTGCTGCTTGGTCGGAATCGTTAAGGTAAACACGATCTCATCGGCGGCCAAATCCATTTTTTTCGCCGCCACTTGATAGCCGTTGCCAAAGCGGATGTCAGTGAGCGCGACGTAGACGCGGGCGTGCTCTGGGTCAATCGCCACTTCATCCGGCAGCGGGGCGTGCTTTTGCAAGTAGCGAAGCACATACGTCACCGGCAGCTTCCAATCGCCAAGCGAAATCGTCGGTTCCGTGAGCTCGACATTCCCTCCTTTGACTACTTTTGGCACAAACGAGACGACGAGTTCGACCGGACGGCCTAAAATAGGGATTTCGCTTGAAACATAGACGCGGTCGGCAAGCCAAACGCGGTATTGCAGCGGATGGTGCTTTGTCTTTTCCGCCAAATAATCGTTAATGACGGCGTTCAAATGCGCTTTTTTCGAGTACACCGTAAACGTCGCCCCTTTGACGTCCAAACGCGCCGGCTGTTTCACCGGCGGAGATGGCTGAAACAGCCAAACGGCAATCGCCATGAGGACAGCGGCATTGACAGCCGCCAACATCCAAAATGCCCGTTTCCAATTCATTGTCCTAAGCTCCCCAACCAGACCTCTTTTTGTTCGATTAATGCATCATGCACCCGGATCGCGATTTGCGCGTATCCTGCGGCGTTCGGGTGAAATTCATCGCGGTAGAGCAAGTCATCGCGGTCGGCAAATACATCTTGCACATCCACAAACATCGTCCGGTCATAGCGCAAAAGCACCCCCCGGCTGCCCTCGTTCCATTCGGCGATGACGTCATCAATTTCCGGGATGTTCGGCAAGGTGCTAGAAAACGGATTGTACAAGCCGACAAGCACAATGAACGCATCCGGGTTCACCGTGCGCAGCGATAGAACGAGACGATCCAATCGAGCGGCAAATGCCTTCGCCTCGTTCGCAAACCGCTCGCGCGACAAATCAAAAAAATGTGAACGGACGACATTCATCACATCATTGCCGCCGATCGTGACAAGGACGAGATCCGCCTGGCTGATTTCCCTTTCATGCGCCTTGATGACCGACTCAAGCTCCACAATGCGCCGACCGCGCTTCCCTAAATTCGTCACGGTGACCGTCCGCACCCCGTCTTCCACCGAAAGGAGCGGGACAAGGCGACCAACATAGCCGCCTTTCCCTTCGCCGTCCCCCACTCCTTCCGTCAACGAATCGCCTAAAGCGACCAAATGAATATCTTTCGGCAGCGGCTTCGCTTCCGTCTGCTTGACGGCGGCTTCATGCGGACGCTCGGGCTTTCCACCCGTCGAAAGCGACACGCATCCGGCGAGCAGCCAGCAGAACAACAACCATCCCCACTGTTTCATTGTTTGACACCTGCCTTTTGCCGCAAACAGGGGAAAAGACGAAAAGAAGGCAAAAAGGCGGTAGCCGTTTTTGCCTCATTGCGACGACTGCACGATTTTGATATGCTCTAAAATCGTTTCGTACGGCACATCTTGCACGCCGCTGTACGTCTGAACCACTTTTCCGTCCGGCCCGACTAAATAAAAGCTTGTGCCGTGGATGACTTGGTCGTCATTGGCCGGTTTTTGCACAATCGTTTTAAAACTTTTTTGCGCGAAATCGGCGATTTCCGCTTGGCTGTATCCGGTAAGCAAATGCCAGTTTGATAGGTCGTCCGTAAATTGTTTCGCATACGCCGCCAGTTTTTCGGGCGTATCGACTTCCGGATCAACGCTGAAGGAGACAAACTCGACATCCAGTCCTTCTTTCTTTGCCATTTGCTTTAATTTCGCCATATGGGCCGTCATCGGCGGACAAACGGTCTCGCAGTTTGTAAAAATAAAATCAGCGACCCACACTTTTCCTTTTAAGTCGCGAAGCCCAAACGGCTTGCCCGTCTGATCGACAAACGTAAAGTCCTCAACGGGCCAGTTTTTGGCGTCCGGAATCGTTTTTCCGCACGCCGCCAGCAAAAGAACAACGAGAAAAAGCACGATTCGTTTCCACATCGATGGGTCCTTCCTTTTCGACAAAAATGTGTTGATGCCACACAAGTGATCTCGTTTCCATTATATAACGAAACGAGCCAAAATCCCACCAAAAAAAAGTTGTTTTGCCGCCAAGGGCAAAACAACAGTCATGCATTATGCTTTAACACCGTTTCTTTAAAGATCTGTTCATATACAGGCCATTTCAGCACTTTCTTCAAATGTTCGCGGAACGAGTAAACGGAACGGTTCGTTCTCGACCGATACACCTTTGCAATAAACGCCTCCAAGCGCAGTTGGATCATGAATCGGTATGCGTTCTCTTCCTCCAATACAGGAATTTCGATAATCTTGACCTTCTGCCCATATGCGTTTTTGAACTCGAGGCTTTTGAATAGCAAAATATCAATCCTCTTTTTCACCGATTTACTTCTATTATACACCAATCCGGTGAAAAAGTATGTCGGAATGCGGCGAATTTGTTCCGACTTTTTTCGTCAAATCAATAGATGGAACAAATTCGGGTCTTTGTTCACCTCTTGGAACGGGAAGCCTTTTTTCTTCATCCGCTCGATGAGCGGCGCGTAGTCTTCGCGCCGTTTCAGCTCGATGCCGACGAGCGCCGGTCCGCTTTCTTTGTTGTTTTTCTTCGTGTACTCAAACCGGGTGATGTCATCTGTTGGACCAAGCACTTCATCCAAAAACTCGCGCAGCGCCCCAGCCCGCTGCGGGAAGTTGACGATGAAATAGTGTTGCAGTCCTTCGTAAATCATCGAGCGCTCTTTAATTTCCTGCATCCGGTCGATGTCGTTGTTGCCGCCGCTGACGACGCAGACGACTGTTTTACCTCTGATTTGTTCCTTGTAAAAATCAAGCGCGGCGATTGGCAGCGCCCCGGCCGGTTCGGCGACAATGGCGTTTTCGTTGTACAGCTCCAAAATCGTCGTGCACACTTTCCCTTCCGGAACGACGACGATGTCATCAAGCACCCCGCGGCATAAGGCGAACGTCTTTTCCCCGACCGTCTTGACGGCAGCCCCGTCAACAAACTTGTCGATTTCTTCAAGCGTCACGACCTGTCCGCGCTCGAGCGCTGCTTTCATCGACGGGGCGCCGGCCGGCTCGACGCCAATCACTTTCGTAGATGGGGAAATGCTTTTCACATACGTGCCAAGCCCAGCCATCAGCCCTCCCCCGCCGATGCTGGCGAACAAAAAGTCGATCGGCTCGTCGCAGTCGTTTAACACCTCGACGCCAATCGTCCCTTGCCCGGCAATGACGTATTCATCGTCAAATGGATGAATGAACGCCCGCCCCTCCGCTTCCGCACATTTCATCGCCTCGTTAAACGAGTCGTCAAACGTGTCGCCGACAAGGACGATCTCGACCATGTCCTTGCCGAACAACTGCACTTGCGACACTTTTTGCCGTGGTGTTGTCGCCGGCATGTAAATTTTTCCGTGCACACCAAGCGCCCGACACGAGTAAGCAACCCCTTGCGCATGGTTGCCGGCGCTGGCGCATACAATCCCGTTGCGCCGCTCCTCATCCGTTAAATGCTTCATCCGGTTGTACGCCCCGCGCAGCTTAAACGAGCGCACGACTTGCAAATCCTCGCGCTTTAAGTAGACGTTGCACTCATAGCGCTCGGACAAAAGAGGATTTTTTTGCAGCGGCGTATGGAACACCACGTCTTTGAGCGTATGATACGCGATCAAAATGTCCTCGACGTATACCGCCCCTTGCTTCCGTTTCAGTTGTTGTTCCATGCTCTCGTTCCCTTTCTTTTCTAAGTTGTCTTTGATTTGTAGATTATATCACAAATCCGCAAAAAGAAAAGGGAATTTTCGAAAAGTTTTATGAGGATGAAGGGAAGCGGGCTCGTGAGCATCGCGATTGTCCCGCTTTCCCAGGCGCTTTCGCCGGCCGGATTCGCGCTTTTTGCCTGACGCCATCCGATGAGCGCCGTCCTTCCTGCTAGAAACCTCTCCCTAGCCACTCTGCCAGACGGCAACGCGGCGAATGTGCAACACATGTACGGCGAACTGCTTCTTAATGCGCAAGCGGACACAAAAAACGACCGGCGCTACCCCCGGTCGTCTTCTTTTTTGAACTCTTCTTCCTCGGCAAATTCGGTTGCCCATCTGCCCTCGTCATACCAGCGGTGCGCTTCTTCCCGTCTTGCTTCTTCGAGCACATGGTTTTCCATATACAAATGGAAAAACGCTTCTACCGCCCCGATCGCCAAGGCGCTGAAAAACGCGCCGTACGCCATGTTGACGGACGGGGCAATGAGGGCAAAGCTGACCGGCCAAATAAGCAAAAAGGAAAGCGGTACATCAAGGGCAGCGGCAACAAAGTTGCCGACGCGCGGCAACACGAACAGATCGCCGATAATATAAGAAACAAGCGCCGTCACGATCGTTATGAGCGAAATCAAGGAAAGCGGGGCGTTAAAAATCGTAAACATGGAAAACAAGACGACGCTCCAAGCGGCGAGCTTGACGACAAACGGAACGATATGTTTCATCGTCTTCCTCCATTTCCATCGTTGTTCTATTTGTTATCGTTCCTTTTTCGCCCCGCTTCTATGCAGAAAAGACGCACTTGATCGTCGGCGGCTTCAACACATTGGTGTCCCGACGAAAAAAAGACGTCCCACCCGTTGCAGGACGTCTTCCGAAACTTCAATACACAAGCAGCGAATGCACGTTCACGCCCGTGTCCCAATCATCTATTTCGCCTTTTTTCGCTCGTAAATGAGAAAGGCGTATTCATATGGATTTTTTTCGTTTTTCACTCCCGGCGTATAGGAAACCAATTCCCATTCATTTTCGGAAATGGGCGGATAAAACGTATCTCCGGGGAAAGAAGCCAAAATTTTCGTCACATACAGCCGATCCGCCATGGGCATCGTCGCTTCAAACAACTCAGCTCCGCCGATGATAAACACTTCGTCAGTGCGCGCGGCGATAAACTGCCTCACCTCATCGAGCGAATGAAGCACGAGGCAGCCTTCCGGGCGAAACGAGCGATTGCGCGTGACAACGACGTTGTCGCGGCCGGGAAGCGGCCGGCCGATCGCTTCAAACGTTTTTCGCCCCATCACGATGGCATGGCCCATCGTCACCCGTTTAAAATACGCCAAATCGGCCGGCAAATGCCAAGGCAAACGGTTGTCTTTGCCGATTACCTGGTTTTCATCCATTGCCACAATATGCGAAATCATCGCTTCCTCCCCTTACACGGCCACCGGCGCCTTAATCGCCGGATGCGGATCGTAGCCGACAATTTCAAAATCGTCGTATTCGTAATCGAAAATGGACGGCGGCTTCCGTTTGATGATGAGTTTTGGCAATGGGCGCGGTTCACGCGTCAGCTGCAGCTTCGCTTGCTCAAGATGGTTTTTATACAAATGAACGTCGCCGCCGGTGAAAATGAGCTCGCCGACATCGAGGCCGCACTGCTGGGCGATCATATGCGTCAAGAGCGCATAGCTGGCAATATTAAACGGCAATCCTAAAAACGTGTCGACAGAGCGTTGCTGCCACATGCACGACAACCGACCGTTTGCGACATAAAACTGGAAGGCATAATGGCACGGCGGCAGCTTCATCTCGTCCAATTCCGCCACGTTCCAAGCGCTCACAAGCAACCGGCGTGAATTCGGATTTCGTTTGATCTCTTCAACGACCCACGCGATCTGGTCGACCGTTTTCCCGTCCGCTCCTTTCCATGACCGCCATTGCGCACCGTAGATCGGGCCGAGGTCGCCGTTTTCATCCGCCCACTCGTCCCAAATCGTCACGCCGTTTTCTTGCAAATAACGGACGTTCGTGTCGCCTTTTAAAAACCAGAGCAGTTCGTAAATGATGGAGCGGATATGCAATTTCTTCGTCGTCACGAGCGGGAATCCGTCTTGCAAGTTGAAGCGGAGCTGGCGGCCAAACACCGACAGCGTGCCGACGCCCGTGCGGTCCTCTTTTTCGATTCCGTTTTCCAAAATATCCTCCAATAACTGCAAATATTGCCGCAATGTTCTCACCTCACGCTCTATCATACCATAAAGCAACCGGTGATGAACCACTTGTCCATAAAAAAACGAGCCTTTTATGAGGCCCGTTCCGCCAGTCCGCGGATGAACGCATATGTTCTCGGCGCTGCCGTCCGCATCGTTTCTCGCGTCTTTTCGCTTGCGTAATAATAGGCAAACGCCTCGGCAAAATACTCTTCCGGATAGGTCAAAAAATAAGATTCACCCCGAAAGAGCCGCGGCGCCTCCTCCCGCCAAATCGCTTGAAATTTGTCCGTTTCATGGATACGGCCAAAGACGATGTAATCGAGCGAATGGGCGAACTCGTGCAATTCTAAATTGACCGAACCGTGCCCTTTTCCTTTTTCGCTATGGCCGAGGCGGACAAGCACTAAATGCGTCCCGCCGATGCCCGGCACATCATCCCACGTTTTCGAGCCCGGCGCATAACCGCGCGGCGTTTTTCCGCGCAAATGGCGGGCCGTCGGCTCATCGGTGATCGGGCCGGTCAACAGCTGGATGTAAATATGGTGATCCGCCGCCCGCTCCAAAATGGTTCGATCAATGCGGGCGAGCGTTCGAATCGTTTTCCTCGCTTCAGCGGCCGAAAACGTTGTCTCCGGCACGATGATGATGCGGCTGAGCACGTCACGGGACGGAACATCGTCGAGGCGAAGACCGCTTTCTTCAAGCAGCACGCCGTGAGCGGCCGGATACGGCGAAAGCGACAGAAGCGGGACGGCACAGAGCGCCGCTAGCAAACTAGTGAGCCATCGTTTCATTGTGTTCCCCCGCTTCTTTGATTCTATGAACATCATATCACAGAACGAAGCGGGGAAAAACGCTCAAAATCAGGAAAGAACCGCAGGCGGTTACGTCCGCCAGTTCGGCGGCGTATTTTTAGACCAATAGATTTTTCCTAACTCGTAATGTGTTTGAAACCCGTCATCGCGCGTATGATAATGAAACTGAAACCAATAGCCATCTTGCGGCGGATGCTCGCGGCGGACGTGAAAACGGATCAGATCCTCTCCAGTATCGACACGATAAAGATGGAATATGCGCTCCCCTTGCCCGCCGGACGGATTTTCCGACACAGCCAGATAACGGAGCTCCTCTTCTGGATAGCGTTCGGCCAGCTCAGCGATCACTTCTTCGATGCGCGGCAAAATGACGGTGCGAAACTCGTCTTCAATGACTGGAGCGATCTTGCGGCCGAACTTTTCATACGACTGCATAACGACTTTTTCCATCGTCTGGTCAATGAATTGCGTGCGCGTCAACGAACTGGCTTCCGCCGCACAACTTGTGGGGCGATGCTGCCAGTCAGAAGACGATGCATCATCTGACGGCGGCTCCTTAGCCGCCAGCAGCGAAGGAGGCGGCGTCACAAGCCCAAATGTGCAGACCGTAATCGCGGCAACAAGCGTTTTTCGAAGCCATATCGGCAACTTCATCGTATGCCACCTCCGTTACCGTTGATCAGTGACAATCCGCTCAAACAAACCGCTCGTCCGCAACTTCTCGACCGCCCGGCGCAACACTTCTTCCGGCTGGACGAGAGCGATGCGCACGTAGCCTTCGCCGCTTGGCCCAAACGCATGTCCAGGCGTCACGACGACGCCGGCTTGGTCGATCAGCGCCTTCGTGAACGAAAGCGAGGTAAATCCATCCGGGATCTTCGCCCATACAAACATGCCGGCCGGCGGGCAGTCGACTACCCAGCCGATGTCAGCCAGCCCACCCACGAGCGCATCGCGGCGCGCTTGATAAATCGCGCGGCTCTGGGCGCAAAAGCCGGCGCCATGGCGCAACACTTCCGCGGCCGCTTTTTGCAGCGGCAAAAAAATGCCGTAGTCCAAATTCGACTTAAACTCGGCGAACGCACGAATCACCTCGGCGTTGCCGCACAAGTAGCCGACCCGGCAGCCGGCCATGTTGTAGCTTTTTGACAACGAATTGATCTCCACGCCAACGTCCTTCGCGCCCGGGACGGAGAGAAAGCTCACCGGTTTGTTTCCATCGTAATACAGCTCGCCGTAAGCAAAATCGGAAACAACGAGGATATCGTACCGCTTCGCAAACTCGACCACTTCGCGATAAAATGATTCCGTTGCCAACGCTGGCACGGGGTTGCCGGGAAAGTTTAAAAAGAGGATGGCTGCCCGTTTCGCGACACTTTCCGGAATGGCGGCAAGATCAGGCAAAAAGCCGTTTTCTTTCCGGAGCGGCATGAAATATGGCTCCGCTTCCGCCATCGCTACGCCGGCCGCATACGCCGGATACCCGGGATCCGGCAATAGAATGACATCCTCCGGATCGGCGAACACCATCGGCAAATGAACGAGCCCGTCTTGTGACCCCATCACGTACGTCACTTCCGTCTCTGGATCGAGCACGACGCCATGTGCCGTCCGATAATAATCGGCGACCGCTTCATGAAACTCGCGAATGCCTTTTAATGTGTAGCCGTACGCATTCGGCTCGTTGGCGTAGCGGGCGATCGCCTCGCGCACAAACGGCGCCGGGGGCAAATCCGGGCTGCCGACGCTTAAGTCGATCCACTCGTCATGAAGATGGCGCCGCTCTCGCCGATACGCCGCCAATTCAGCGAAAATCGACGCCGAAAACGCGTTCATTCGTTTCGCTTTTTTCATTTCGGCTTCCTCTCCCTTGCCAAGACAAAAACTGCATTTTCTTTTTGTTTTTGTTGGTATATACTATGGTTATATGAATAGTGTATCATATGTTCTCGGGGAAAATATAGACAGAAAGGCGGGAAAACGGAACGTGAACACGATCTTTTTTGCGGCCAGCCTGATTACGTTGCTTTATTTCATTTATAGCTGCATCGCCAATGCCTAAACGCCCTTGGCGAACAATCCAGCTCCCTTAGCAATTCTGTTGGATGCTAAGGGAGTGTGCGCGTGAAAATGACAAAAGGAGCTCCCCGTCGGGAGCTCCTTTTCAATCGATTTTTGTTTTTTTGCGGGCGGAGTCAAGCTCGAATGCGCCTGTCTCCGTCTCCGTCGTGCCTTGCCCCCGAACATCTGGGGCGCTGACGCCCGTTTTCGAACGATCTTTTTTCCGCTTCGGCATGCCGATCACCTCCGCCCTTATCGTTCCCCCCAGCGCGCCGTTGTATGCCGGGCTAAACCGAATGTCCGGACGGCGGGCGATTCGCTTTCTATTCGCACCGCATCAGCTGCAATATTTTTCAAACGCGGCTAAAATATTTTCCATGACCTCCTCCATCGAGTGAAACTCGATGTCTTCGCGCGGAATGAAGTGTACGACTTCCTTTCCCTTTAAGAGCGCCATCGATGGCGAAGACGGCGGATAGCCGACAAAGTATTCGCGCATTTTCGCCGTCGCTTCTTTATCTTGGCCGGCAAATACGGTCACTAAATGATCCGGCTTTTTCTCGCTCCTAAGCACCGCCTGCGTGGCTGCTGGGCGCGCCAGGCCAGCGGCGCAGCCGCACACCGAATTGACGAAGACAAACGTCGTTCCTTCCGCTTGTTCCATAAACTGTTCAACTTCTTCACTTGTGCGCAATTCACGGAAGCCAGCGCGCACGAGTTCATCGCGCATCGGCTGCACGAGCTGGCGCATATACTCTTCATAAGCCATGGACATAACCGCAATCCCTCCCAACGTTATTCGCTGCCACCAGCATACTATTTTATTTTTGAAAAATCAATCAAAATCAGCATATTTACGTTGTAAACCGGTAAAAAGCAGCAACCGCCCGGTCTTTGCCATCAGCAAAAGCGCTTCGTTCATAAAAAATCAAACCTTGATTGTAATAAATTGAAGAACGATGGGAGCTCCTTTAGTTGGAACGTCAGCAGTCTTTAAAGTCAGTCTTCCTTCTTGAACCTCATATAATGTTTCAGGCTGCAAAACCCCGTTGATAAACAAGTTAATAAACGACACTTGTTTTGGGTCCAAAATCCCCCGGTTCCCGTATTCTTTTAATTCATCTTCATTCGTATAAACCGTTTTGACGCCATCGGATATGGCGTTATATTGATAAGTATCCACTTGTAAAACCCGGGACGGGATATTAAAAGTCACGCGAAACTGAATGGTTGATATATTGTTAATCCAATCATACACTTTTGGAACGGCAATAACATGTTTTTGATATTTGGAAATGCGCTTCATAGCTGATACCACCCAATCAAAAATTTCGATAAACCATCAACTTCATCCATATAACGGTTCAGCATCATCATATTCAACATCCACCAATAAAGTGAGTTTAAGAATGTTGGGTCGCTGCCACTTATGGCACTCGCCCTATATTTTGTTGTGACAACTGCCAAATCAACCGTCGCAAATAAAACATATAATGAATTGCAAATATTGCTGGTAATCAATAAAACGTGCCGCATCAGCGCATGCGCCTTACTCGGATCTCGCTTCCGCTTTCATGAGCGCAACCATTGCAAACTTCTGGTGTGGCGCTATATGGATTGCCTTACCACTATGAAAAGAAAGGGGATCTATAATATGGCTCTTCAATTAATCAAGCTCTTTGTTTCTGCTTCCACTTCCACCGATGCAGTGCCAACGGATACAAGATTTTTCTATATTACAACAGCAGAAACAGCCGCGGGCGCGACGTTGACCATTGATGCCGCAAGCTTTTTGCAAGACGATGGAAACCCGGCTACGGAATTGCCGGCATTAGCGGCAAACAACAGTTACTACAATGTTTATATTAACGGCGTTTTGCAAATGGAGGGCATCGCCACATATACACCGGGTGCCACAGGCGTCGGATCACTTGCCATTAACGTGCCTGCCGGCGGAGATCCTATCCCGGCAAATACTCCGATTGTGCTAGAAATTGTTCAATTTGCTCCGTCATCGACAACGACGGTGACAACATAATAGAAACAAGCTAAGGAACTTTCCATAACATGAATAGAAAAGGCGCGACAGGTTTTGTCGCGCTTTTTTCTGCGGCATATCGCATGCAGGCATACCGTCAGATGAAATCCGCTTGACATTTTTGCAATGAAGCATAAGCATTCGCTTCCTTTCTTTGCTCGATGGCTGCCCATGACAAAACAATATATTTGTTAACAAAAACGAAAAATGTCCTGATTCGCATTTCTTTTTTCATTTCGGGACAAGAGTCTTTTTTCGGAAACATATGGTTATTTTTCTTTTTTCCGACTCTCCGTCATCTGCTTCCAAACCGAGCCTTTGGCCTCTTCGCCGCCTTCGATCCGCTCGATCGCCATTTTCACTTGCAAGCTTACTTCAAATTCCGGATCGTTTTCCGCCGCTTTTAACGCTGGCAATGCCGATTCGTCGCCGACTTCGTACAAAAACATGGCCGCGCGCCAACGGACGAGCTTGCTTTCGTCCTTTAGCGCTTCGATCATTGCCGGAATGGCCTCCGGATCGCCGATGTCGGACAAACAGTCGCCGGCGGTGCGGCGGACAGCGACAGCAGGATCTTTTAACGCTTCATACAAATACGGAAGCACCTTTTTACCGCCGATCATGCCGAGATACGCCGTCGCCAGGCGGCGAATCGCCATTTTTTCATCCTTGAGCGCCTTTGCCAACACCGGGATGTCGTCTTCAGTCGGCTCGGCCATTTGTTCGAGCGCCGCATACCGTTTGCGCCAGTCCGGGTCATCGAGCATCTCGCTCGTCACTTTGAGGCTTGGACGCTTTTGCACCGTTTTTTCCTGCTCACCGCGGCGGAACATGTTGACGATCCGCTCCAGCCGCTCGGGCGGATAGGCTGCCGACAGCTCATCGACAATTTCGCGGCCGATTTCCTCAAACGTGCCGTAGCGCACTCCTTTTTCGACCCATTTGCGCTCAAGCACAACATTTCCTGCGTATTTTTGCGCCTCAATGACCGCGTCCATAAACGGTTTCGGCAGCCCGACGCGGTGTTCGCGCTCCCCATCGACAAGCTTCACTTGCATCGGCAGACCGTACAGCATTTGCACGAACACTTTCACTTCGCCGAAATGTTCGTTTCCTTTCGGCTTTGCCTCGGCGCCGTCATCCGCTTCCTCGCCGAACGCTTCGCGCACTTTCGCCAAAATGTCGCGCCAGTCGTATTTCGGATGGCGTTCAATAGCCAAAAAATCAGCGACATGATAAATGCCTTTCACCCCGTCAATGCGCATCAATGCTTGAATGAGCGGCGGCGCTTGGTCGACGTTGTCCGGTTTGTAGTTATGGCGCGTGCCAGAAGGCAATTCTTCATCAAGCAATATTTTCATCGTGTTCGGGCTCGGCGTCGGTTCAATCGCTTGAAGGCGCAAGCGTTACCCCTCCTTGTCTTACAGCAGCTTTTCAATTTCCTTTCTCAGCTCGCTCGGCTTTGTTTGCGGCGCAAAACGGGCCACAACCTCGCCGTTGCGGTCGACCAAAAACTTCGTGAAATTCCATTTGATTGCTTCTGTGCCGAGCACGCCTGGCGCTTGTTCTTTCAAATATTGAAACAGCGGATGGGCGTTGTCGCCATTCACATCCACTTTCGCAAACAGCGGGAATGTCACGCCGTAATTCAGTTGGCAAAACTGCTCGATTTCCTCTTCCGTCCCCGGCTCTTGGCCGCCGAACTGGTTGCACGGAAAGCCGAGCACAACAAACCCGCGATCGCGATATTCGTCATACAGCTCCTGCAGTTCTTTATACTGCGGGGTAAAGCCGCAACGACTCGCCGTGTTGACAATCAACAGCACGTTGCCTCGATAGACGGAAAGCGGTTGTTCCTCTCCGCGAATTGTTTTGGCGCTGAATTCATATACACTCATGATTTTTCACCTCATCCCCATCATAGCGGATTTCACGGTTTGTTTCCACTTTTTGCATCGTTACTGCCCGGCAAACGGCTGCAACTGCTCAAGCGACGAAATCATATATGGCACCATCTCCGGCAAATCAGTAGCATTGTCCTCATAAATGAGACGGGCAAATTCGACCACGGCTTCATTTTCATACGGGCCGCGTTCATGCGGAAACGCCCAGCGGAGCGTTTGCCGAATGATTCGCTCCTCCCCCCAAATCGTCCGCAGCGTTCCTTCAATGAGCGCACAAACGGACGAGCGGCGAACCGGAAGGGTAAACAGAAGAGCGAGCCGGCAGCCGGCCCGGCCGTGATAGAGCCGTTCATTGACCAGCTCAGCAAAATCAAGCGAAAGCCGCGCGGTGCAGACAACGAGCGGATCGGGCGCATCATTCAGCCGAAATGAAATGGCGTACTCCCGGAACAAACGGGCCAAATCGACAAGATCGCGGCGGTCGACGACGGCAATCTTTCCTTGCAAGTCAGCATCATACACCGCCCCTTCCAACACTGTTTTCAAGTTGTCAAACGCCGTCGGATCCATCGGTTGTTCCTCCTTTGTAGATTTGTGAACGCCTTTCGACAGAAAAG
>NZ_BCQG01000020.1 GCF_001544315.1 Geobacillus jurassicus NBRC 107829 | reverse complement strand
CTCGTGCGTTTTTCTTATGGCATATTGCCGCGACTTATATTATAATAAAAAATTGCGAGAAAAATGCCCTATATAGGTTTAGAGCGGCCATGAGACGAGTAAACTATTTATAGCCGCTTGTCAAGGAGAACGAAAAAAAGATTTTCGACAAGGTTGTCCATCATTCGGCAAAAAAGCAGGATTTTTTGCGACGGTGTAGAATAATAGGGGGTGTAAGGCAGCCCTTGCTTCAAGAGCACGGTCATCCGCTGTACAAAATCGCCAAGAAAAAAGTGAAATTTTCTTTTTCATGCTGAAATATAATATACCGAAGCGCACCTTTGAGATGCACCGCTCTGATGGATCGTTGTCCAGACGGCGGGCTGAGGGGCGGGAAGCGGATGATCGAGCCAGCCAACTTTATGGGCAAGGGGGCGAAACGAACGTTTTGAAAAAATTTGTCGAAATGGAAAGGAAAATCGGCTTGACGCCAAGAATAAATATGATACGGGGTTGTTCGTATGGGAAATCGCATTCCCGAGGAAACGATTGAAGCCATTCGCCGCGGCGTTGACATCGTTGACGTCATTGGCGAATACGTCCAGTTAAAAAAGCAAGGCCGCAACTATTTTGGCTTATGCCCATTTCATGGAGAAAAGACGCCATCGTTTTCCGTTTCCCCAGAAAAGCAAATTTTCCACTGTTTCGGCTGCGGGGCAGGGGGGAATGCCTTTACGTTTTTAATGGATATCGAAGGCATTCCGTTTGTGGAAGCGGCGAAACGTCTTGCGGCCAAAGCAGGGGTCGACTTGTCCGCCTATGTGCTGGACAGCCGCGGGGATGATGGCGGCCGAGCTGGCGAGGCGAAGACGATGGTCGAAGCGCACACGTTGTTGAAACGATTTTACCATCATTTGCTTGTCCATACAAAAGAAGGACAAGCTGCGCTCGACTATTTGCAGGCGCGCGGGTGGACGAGGGAAACGATCGACCGCTTTGAAATCGGCTATGCGCCGGACGTGCCTGATGCCGCCGTCAAGCTGCTTGAGAGCCGTTCGTTTCCGTTGGTGTTGATGGAAACGGCGGGCTTGTTGGTGAAAAAAGAAGACGGGCGATACGTCGACCGCTTCCGGAATCGGATTATGTTTCCGATCCATGATCATCGCGGCGAGACGGTTGGGTTTTCCGGCCGTCTGCTTGGCGACGGGCAACCAAAGTACATGAACAGCCCAGAAACGCCGATTTTCCGCAAAGGCACGCTTTTATATTTCTTTCATGAGGCGCGCGTGCCGATCCGCAAACGTCAAGAGGCGCTGCTCGTTGAAGGGTTTGCCGATGTCATCTCCGCCGTGCAGGCCGGCGTTGACTATGCGGTGGCAACGATGGGAACGTCGCTGACCGAGGAGCAGGCGCGCATTTTGCGCCGCCATGCTGAAACGGTCACGATTTGCTATGACGGTGACAGCGCGGGAACGGAAGCCGCCTGGCGCGCCGCCGAACAATTGAGCGCGTTCGGGTGCCGCGTGAAGGTGGCGTCGCTCCCGGATGGGCTGGATCCGGATGAATATATACGCACTTGCGGCGCCGACCGCTTTGCCGAAGAGATCGCCGCCGCCCGGCCGCTCATGGCGTTTAAAATGGACCGTTTGCGGCGGGGAAAAAACTTGCAGGAAGAAGGCGACCGGCTCCGTTATATCGAAGAGGCGCTGCGAGAGATCAGCAAGCTGTCGAGCCCGGTGGAAAAAGATTATTATATGCGCGAGCTTGCGGATGAGTTTTCGCTGTCGCTCTCCGCGCTTTACGAGCAGTTGTCCCGCTCCAAGCAGGAACGGCCAAAACCGCAAGTGAACAACGGCGGAAAACCGTCCCAGCCGGCATTGACGAAAAGATTGCTTCCGGCCTTTCAAAATGCCGAGCGGTTGCTGCTTGCCCATATGATGCGGAGCCGCGATGTGGCGCTCATCGTTCAGGAGCAGGTCGGCGGCCGATTTAATATCGAAGAGCATCGGGCGTTGGCTGCTTACATTTACGCCTTTTATGAAGAGGGGCATGAAGCCGACCCTGGCGCGCTCATGTCTCGGCTTCCCGACGAGTTGCGGACGCTGGCGAGCGAGCTGTCGCTTTTGCTGGTCGCCGAGGATGTGTCTGAGCGGGAGCTCGCCGATTGCATTCGCCATGTGTTGAATCGCCCGAAATGGTTAATGCTAAAGGAAAAAGAGCAAGAAAAAACGGAAGCGGAGCGAAGAAAAGACTTTTTGACGGCCGCCCGCATCGCGAAAGAGATGATTGAGATGAAAAAAATGTTATCTTCTTCATAACATGGTGGTATGAGTTTTTAAAGGAGGTAATGAAATGGCTGAAAAACCAGCCCAATCAAAGCAGGCTGAAGCTGCCGGCGAATCGCTTGAACAGGTGAAAGAGCAGCTCGCTGAGCTCGGCAAAAAGCGGGGGATTCTCACCTACGAGGAAATCGCTGAGCGGTTGTCCGGCTTTGATTTGGACTCCGACCAGATGGATGAGTATTATGAATACCTCGCTGAGCAGGGCATTGAAGTGATCAGCGAATCCGACCTTGAGGCCGATCCGGACATCGACGACTTGGCCAAAGAGGAAGAATTCGACTTAAACGACTTGTCCGTTCCTCCCGGCGTCAAAATCAATGACCCGGTGCGCATGTACTTAAAGGAGATCGGCCGCGTTCCGCTGTTGTCGGCGGAAGAAGAAATCGAGCTGGCGAAACGGATCGAGCAAGGCGATGAAGAAGCGAAACGCCGGCTGACGGAAGCGAACCTCCGCCTTGTCGTCAGCATCGCCAAACGGTATGTCGGCCGCGGCATGCTCTTTCTCGACTTGATTCAAGAAGGGAACATGGGCTTGATCAAGGCGGTCGAAAAGTTTGACTATCGGAAAGGCTACAAGTTCAGCACGTATGCGACGTGGTGGATCCGCCAAGCCATCACAAGGGCGATCGCCGATCAGGCGCGGACGATCCGCATCCCGGTTCATATGGTCGAGACGATCAACAAACTGATCCGCGTCCAACGGCAATTGCTCCAAGACCTCGGGCGCGAACCAACGCCGGAAGAAATCGCTGAGGAAATGGATTTGACGCCGGAGAAGGTGCGGGAAATTTTGAAAATCGCCCAAGAACCGGTGTCGCTCGAGACGCCGATCGGCGAGGAAGATGACTCGCATCTCGGCGATTTCATCGAAGACCAAGACGCGACATCGCCATCGGAACATGCTGCTTACGAGCTATTGAAAGAGCAGCTCGAAGATGTGCTTGATACGCTGACAGATCGCGAGGAAAATGTGTTGCGCCTCCGCTTCGGGCTTGACGACGGCCGGACGCGGACGCTTGAAGAAGTCGGCAAAGTGTTCGGCGTGACGCGCGAACGCATTCGCCAAATCGAAGCCAAAGCGTTGCGCAAGCTGCGCCATCCAAGCCGCAGCAAACGGCTGAAAGACTTTTTAGAGTGACCGTTTTGTTCAATAGTTTACTTCTTCGGAAGTAAACTATTTTTTCTTTCTTTTGTGAAAGGTGGTCTATCTATGAATCGGCAACGACGGGAAACGATCATCCAAGAAATCGAATATTGGAAACGTTCGCGCCTTCTGCCGGAACATTATTGCGACTATTTGCTCGCGCTGTACACGGAAGGCGGCGTCCGCCCGCGCGGCCGGCGGTGGCGCAGCCCGCTCGCCGCTGGCCTCTGTTTATTGCTTCCAGCCGTTGCTCTTGTCATTTATTTTACTGAATTGTCATTCGTTTTGCAAACGCTCCTTTTCGCCCTTTTTTTGGCTCTCTGCTTGTTCTTTTGTTGGCGGTGGCGGAACGAGCGAGAGCTCCTTCACTTTCCGCTCATCGGGAGCGCCTGGATTTTGCTTGTAGCGGCAATTGCCGGAAGCGAGCGGTATTTTCCCGGGCAAACGGGTGCGCTGACGGCTGTGGTGCTCGGAAATTGCGCCCTCTGGTTTGTTGTCGGCCGCCTGTTTCGCCTTCGTTACTTTTCGCTCGCCGCCGTCAGCGGGGCGCTGCTTGTGGCCGCCGTCGCCTCGTGGCGCTGAGGCGTGTTGTTTCCATTTCGGCAACTTAGGGCTTTTCCTTGTCCATTATTTACAGTAAAATAAAATTGTTTGCAGCGTTCTTCATCATACATAAGGGAGGTAAAAGAAATGAACCGCAATCCGCTCATCCCGTTTTTCATCATCATGGCATTCGGGATTGTGCTGACGTTCGTCTTGTCGTTTAAAGGGCTAGGCGATGCGAAGGAAATGGCCGAAGAGAAAAAAGGCGGCGGAAAAACGGAACAAACGGCCGAATTCAATCCGGAACAGTTTTATCAACAAACGTGCGCCAGCTGTCACGGCCAAAACTATGAAGGCGGCGTCGGCCCATCGTTAAAAGGAGTCGGGCAGCGGCTGTCGATGGATCAAATTAAAGACGTGATCCAACACGGGCGCGGCAACATGCCCCCAGGGCTTGTGCCGGCGGATAAAGCTGATGCCATGGCGAAATGGCTGGCGGGCTTAAAATAATGAACACCCAACATCCCTTTGCTTTTGGCAAAGGGATGTTTTGTTTAGTACAATAAAGGCGCGCGGTGTTGGAGAGGAAAGGAGGGGAAGGCGAACCGCCTTCGCGTTGCAGGTGGCGGAAGGCTGGTTGCCGTCGCGGTGTTATGAACGATTTTCGCCTGTCGAAACGGCTGGAAACGGTCGCCTCATTCATTCCAAAAGGCGCGGTGCTCGCCGACATCGGATCGGACCATGCGTATTTGCCTTGTTATGCCTGCCTGCACGGTTATGCATCCAAAGCGATTGCCGGCGAGGTGGCGGACGGACCGCTTCGTTCAGCGCGGCAACAAGTGGAAAAATCGGGGCTTTCCCATCTCATTTCCGTGCGAAAAGGAGACGGGCTTTCGGTTCTCGCTCCAAAAGAGGCGGACTGCATCACGATCGCTGGCATGGGCGGCGCGCTCATCGCCCGCATTTTGGATGAAGGTGAGGAAAAGCTTGACGGCGTCAAGCGGTTGATTTTGCAGCCAAACGTTGGCGCGGAACTTGTCCGCCGCTGGCTGCTTGATCACGGGTGGGAATTGATTGCCGAACGCATTTTGAAGGAAGAGGGGCAAATTTATGAAGTGCTCGTCGCCGAGCCTGGCGCCCCCCGACGGCCGTATCGCCATCTCGAGGCGGAGCTGCTCCTCGGACCGTTTTTGCGCCGGGAAAACAGCGAGGTGTTCCGCGAAAAATGGCGGCGCGAGATTGAAAATTGGAAGCGGATCATCGCTGATTTGACGGCCAAAGGGCAAAGCGAAGCGGCCGAGCGGAAAAAGCGCGAACTGGAGAGAAAAGTTCAATTGGTGGAGGAGGCGTTGCTATGAGCCGCGTTCCGTACGGCTATGAAATCATTCAGCTTCTTGAGCAGCTTGCTCCGAAACAGTTGGCGATGGAAGGGGATCGGATCGGTCTGCAAATCGGGACGCTAAACAAGCCGGTCAAAAAAGTGATGATCGCTCTTGATGTGCTCGAAGATGTCGTTGTCGAAGCGATCGATCAGCAAGTGGATTTAATCATCGCCCACCACCCGCCGCTGTACCGCCCCCTGAAGCAGCTCTCCACTGATGATGGGCACGGACGGACGATCGCCGCATGCGTCAAGCATGATATCGCCGTATACGCTGCTCATACGAATTTGGATGCGGCGGATGGCGGGTTGAACGACTGGCTGGCCGAAGCGCTCGGTCTCCAAGAGACGACAGTGCTTGTGCCGACGTATACGGAAGCGTTGAAAAAGCTCGTTGTCTATGTGCCGGTGACGCATGCTGAGGTGGTGCGGAAGGCCTTAGGCGATGCCGGCGCCGGGCATATTGGCCGCTACAGCCATTGCACGTTCAACAGCCGCGGCGTCGGCACGTTTTTGCCGGAGGAAGGGGCGCGGCCGTTCATCGGCGAGCAAGGGCGGCTCGAGGAAGTTGAGGAAGTGCGCATCGAAACCATCGTGCCGGCCTCTCTTGAACGGCAAGCGATTCAGGCGATGCTGTCTGTTCATCCGTATGAGGAAGTGGCATATGATATCTATCCGCTTGACAACGGAGGCCGCCGCTTCGGGCTTGGGCGCATTGGCCGGCTGCCGCATCCGGTGACGCTTGGCGCTTTCGCCGAGCAGGTGAAAACGGCGTTTTCCGTTCCGGCGGTGCGCGTCGTGGGCCGGCTGGACGATCTCGTGCAAACGGTCGCGGTGCTTGGCGGGGACGGAAACAAGTTTGTCAGCGCAGCCAAGGCGGCTGGCGCGGACGTGTACGTGACCGGCGATGTGTATTATCATACCGCCCATGACGCCCAAGCGCTCGGCCTTCATATCATCGACCCAGGCCATAATGTAGAAAAAATCATGAAAGAAGGCGTAGCCCGTTACTTAACCGCTGAGCTCGCGAAACGTCAATGGGAGGTGGAAGTGGTCGTTTCCAGTGTGCATACCGACCCGTTTCAATTCGTGTGAGCGGTCAACGGAAAAGGGCTGTCCTGGATGAGCCTTTCGACCGTTTATCCATGACAGCCTCTCTTTATGGACGAAACAACCGTCACTCTTCCTTCTTTGTTTTCACTTTCGGCAAAATTTTTTGCAGCGGCACTTTCCGTTCCCGCTTCCATGTCGACGGGTCGTTCGGGTCAAACTGCTCCAAAAAATCGATCACTTCTTTCGTAATCGGCGTCGGAGTGGAGGCGCCGGCGGTGACAGCGACTTTTTTCGCATCTTTAATCCAGTTGATGTCGATTTCCGTTACATCGGCGACGCGATACGCCTTCGTGCCGGCGATCTCTTCCGATACTTGGGCGAGGCGGTTCGAGTTGTTGCTGCGCGGGTCGCCGACGACGATCGTCACATCGGCTTCCTTCGCCTGCTCAGCGACCGCCTCTTGTCGAAGCTGGGTGGCGAGGCAAATTTCTTTATGCATTTCCACGTGCGGGTATTTTTCTTTCACTTTCGCCATGATGTCGGCGACGTCCCATTGGCTCATCGTCGTTTGGTTCGTCACCATGATGCGCTCATTATTAATGGACAGTCGTTCGACATCATCGATAGTTTCCACAAGATGGATCCTTTCCGGATTGATGCCGACCGCTCCTTCCGGTTCCGGGTGTCCTTTTTTGCCGATATAGATGATATCATAGCCATCGGCGAGTTTTTGTTCGATGAGCCGATGCGTTTTTGTCACATCCGGGCATGTCGCATCAATCGTGACAAGCCCCTTTTCGAGCGCTCGTTTTTTCACTTCCGGTGAGACGCCGTGGGCGGTGAAAATGACGGTGCCACGATCGATTTTTTCCAAAATTTCCAAACGGTTTTCTCCATCGAGCGTGATAATGCCTTCTTCGGCAAACGCGTCCGTGACGTGCTTGTTATGGACGATCATGCCGAGAATGTAAATCGGACGCGGCAAAGACGGGTCGAGCGCCGCGTTGCGGGCGATGACCATCGCATCGACCACCCCGTAGCAATACCCGCGCGGGGTAATTTTAATCACTTCCATCATATTCCCTCCCTGCCGCCGGCTGTGCGGCGGTTGTTCACCTTTCATTATATCGGAGCTCCGGGGAGAAGACAAAGAATAACCGCCCTAAACAGCGGGTGCGCTAGGGCGGGGAAAGAAACTAGATATACAGTTTCGGCTTGGATGGCTTCGGGGCGGCCGGTGCTTCTTTTTCCTGCGGCTCTTTGCGCTTTGCCTGCGGAACGGAGCGTTTTTTTGGCGCCTGAGCGGCCGGCTTTTGTTTCGTTTCGTTAGCCGGTGCGCTTTCCGACGTTGTTTCGCCTTCCCCTTCGTCGGCCGGTTTCAGCTCGCGGAAAATGCGGATCATCGCCGGAAGATTGCGGATGAGCGGTCCATACTGCTGCACCATCGGCATGACGTTTTGCGCGATGCCAAGCATTTTTTGCACGTTGTTTAACATGCCAACCAAGCCGCCGCCCGTGTTGGATGCGGCGGTGTTAGCAGCGTTGGGCAGCAGCGGCAGCCCCCACGGAGACGACGCAGCAGCCGGCGGCTGCCCGCGCGAAAACAAGCGAGCCAAGAAGCCGCCGGGGCCGCTTGTGCGGAAAGGCGGCGCCGGCATGCGGGCGAACGGGGCTGGCGGCCTTCCGGCAAACGGAGAAGGCATCATCGGGGGCCGGCTGTATCTCATAGCAGTTGCCTCCTTTCGGTCGTGCGGATGAACGAATGTCCTCCTTCATACAATATGCGGGCAAGGCGGGAAAGGTTTGTTGCCGCATCGTCTTTAGTTGCGGCGGGGGGCAGCGATTCGCTATAATGGTGAAGCGGACGAAGCGGTGCACATATGCCATTTGAAACGTTAACGTTTACGCTCTTTTATGGAGCCAGCGACTGTCGGGTGACCGAACAATACCGCTTCCAGACCCATGCATGGGTCTGTGAAGCAGTGGGTTGTTCGGTCTTCCGTCACGTCAAGGCTTGCCGCCGACAGTCGGAAAAATGGACGACACGCTTTTGGGCCAACGAGATGTGAAACTTTCCAGTTGCATTTATATTTGAAGGGAGTAGTGCTTAATGACAGAAACGCAGTTTGCTCGTTTTCCGTTTCAACCGTTTATCATCGAAGCGATCAAGGCGCTTCGTTTTTATAAACCGACGGAAATTCAAGAGCGCATCATTCCGGGGGCGCTGCGCGGCGAAAGCATGGTCGGCCAATCGCAAACGGGAACGGGAAAAACACATGCGTACTTATTGCCGATCATTGAAAAAATCAAACCGGAACGCGCCGAAGTGCAAGCCGTCATCACGGCGCCGACGCGCGAGTTAGCGACGCAAATTTATCACGAAACGCTGAAAATCACGAAGTTTTGCCCGAAAGATCGGATGATCGTCGCCCGTTGCTTTATTGGCGGGACGGATAAGCAAAAGGCGCTTGAAAAGCTCAACGTGCAGCCGCATATTGTCATCGGCACGCCGGGGCGCATCAACGATTTCATCCGCGAGCAGGCGCTTAATGTGCATACGGCCCACATCCTTGTCGTCGATGAAGCCGACTTGATGCTCGACATGGGCTTTATCGCTGATGTCGACCAAATCGCCGCCCGGATGCCGAAAGACTTGCAAATGCTCGTCTTTTCAGCGACGATTCCGGAAAAGCTGAAGCCGTTTTTGAAAAAATATATGGAAAACCCGACCTTTGTCCATGTCGACCCGAAACAGACGGCGAACGAAAACATCGAACATGTGCTCATCCCGCTGCGCGGACGCGAGAAAACAAAACTTCTTCATGATGTGCTCCTCAGCTACAACCCGTATTTGGCCATCGTATTTGTCAACACAAGGAAAATGGCTGACGAGGTCGCCGACCGTCTCGCTGAGCAAGGGTTGAAAGTCGGAGTGCTGCACGGCGACCTGACCCCGCGAGAGCGGAGAAAGATGATGAATCTCATCCGCGATTTGGAGTTTCAATATGTCGTAGCCACCGATTTGGCGGCGCGCGGCATCGATATTGAAGGTGTCAGTCATGTCATCAACTACGAGCTGCCTGATGATCTGCAGTTTTATATTCACCGCGCCGGACGGACGGCGCGCGCCGGCTATAGCGGCATCGCGGCGACGATTTATGAGCCGTCTGACCAAGATGCGATCGCTCGATTGGAGAAAATGGGAATTTCGTTTGTCCACCGCGATCTCGTGCGCGGCGAATGGAAGGAGCTGCCGCCGTGGAACCGGCGGAGCAAGCGGGCAGGCGAAAAAGACGACGAACTGGCGCTGCTTGTCGCCAAACTGAAAAAAACGAAACAGGTGAAGCCGGGCTACAAGAAAAAGCTGCGCGCGGAGCTGGAGAAGAAGAAAAAGCGGCTTAGCCGCTTCAAAAAATCATAGCCGTCCGCCTTCAACGCAAAGAAAAGGGAGAGAAGAACATGTTAAAAATCGGTTCACACGTTTCCATGAGCGGAAAGAAAATGCTGCTGGCCGCCAGCGAAGAAGCGGCCTCTTACGGAGCGAACACGTTTATGATTTACACCGGGGCGCCGCAAAACACAAAGCGCAAGGCGATTGAAGAGCTCAACATCGAAGCCGGGCGCGAGCATATGCAAGCGCACGGCATCGAAGAGATCATCGTCCATGCCCCGTATATCATCAATATCGGCAATACGACCAATCTCGATACGTTTTCGCTAGGCGTCGACTTTTTGCGCGCGGAAATTGAGCGGACGGAAGCGATTGGCGCCAAACAGCTCGTGCTGCACCCAGGCGCTCATGTCGGTGCGGGGGTGGAAGCCGGACTTCGGCAAATTATTCGCGGACTGAATGAAGTGTTGACGCGCGAGCAGACGGTCGAAATTGCCCTGGAAACGATGGCCGGCAAAGGGTCGGAATGCGGGCGAACGTTTGAGGAGCTGGCCTGCATTATCGACGGCGTCGCCTATAATGACAAGCTGTCCGTTTGCTTTGATACGTGCCATACGCATGACGCCGGCTATGACATCGTCAACGATTTTGACGGCGTCCTTGAGGAGTTTGACCGGATCATCGGCCTCGGGCGGCTGAAAGTGCTGCACATCAACGACAGCAAAAACCCGCGCGGCAGCCGGAAAGACCGCCATGAAAACATCGGTTTCGGCCATATCGGATTCCAGGCGCTCAACTATATCGTCCATCACCCGCAGCTTGAGGATATTCCGAAAATTTTAGAAACTCCATACGTGGGCGAAGACAAAAACAACAAAAAACCACCGTACAAATACGAAATCGCCATGCTGCGGGCGCAGTCGTTCGATGATCAGTTGCTTGAAAAAATCGCCGCTGGGGCGGAATGAAAAAAGGGCTATATGCCCTTTTATTTTTTTTGCACGAACTTCAAAAATAGTTCGTTCGCCTTTCGAGCGATGTCCGGCGAGGTGATTTTGGCCAGTTCGCGCACCCATTTTTTCCTCTCTTGCGGATCGAACACGTTAATGTTGTTCGTCCGGGCGAGATGAAGAATTTTCTTCGCCTGGCTGACCGTGATCGGCAAGCCGTACTCTCGGCTGTACACAACGAGTTCTTCCGGGGTAATCGTTTTTAATTTTTGCTTTACAAACTGTTGGTAAATGTTCATGGCAGCCGCCTCCTTGCTTCTATTCCAGCATATGACGTGAGTGGAAAAGGCGTGTATGGTATAATGGAAAAGAAAGCAAAAAGGGAAAGGGTGGTAGTTTGTCGTCAAAACAGCATAAAAAAGAACCGTTGAGCCATGTGTTGTATCGGGGGTTGATGATCGCTATCGGCGCCTCTTTGGCGGCGTTTGCCATCGAACGGTTGCTCGTTCCAAATAAAATGATCGACGGCGGCATTATCGGTGTATCACTGATTTTGGATTACTTAATTCCAGATGAATGGCGGCTGCTCAATTTCGCTACGCTCGTCATCCTCTTAAACGCTCCGTTCATGTACTTCGGCTACAAGCAAATCGGCAAAACGTTTATGTTGTCGACGATTTTAGGCGTCGTCATTCTCGGCGTCACAGAACGAGCATTTCACCATTTTTCCCCGCTGACGACCGAGCCGATTTTGGCCACTGTTTTTGGCGGATTGGCGCTCGGGCTCGGTGTTGGACTTGTCATCCGCCATGGCGGATCGCTTGACGGGACGGAAATTTTAGGGATTTTGCTGACGAAAAAGATTCCGTTTTCCGTTGGGGAGTTCGTCATGTTTGTCAACGTCTTTGTTTTTGGCTGGGCGGCGTTTGTGCTTGGCCTCGAGCCGGCGATGTATTCGGTGATGACGTACTACATCGCTTCAAAAACGATCGATGCGGTCATCGAAGGGCTTGACGAGACGCGGGCGGCCTTTATTGTGACCGATCATTATGAGGAAATTTCCGACGCCATTTTGCACCGGCTCGGCCGCGGGACGACGAAATTGCTCGGCAAAGGCGGATATACGGATGAGCAAAAAGAAATCATTTATGCGGTCGTCACGCGCTTGGAAGTGACAAAACTAAAATCGATCGTCAATGAAATCGACCCGGATGCGTTTATCACCATTATGCCGACTCATGAGGTGCGCGGGGCCCGCTTTAAATCAGCGATTCATTGAGGTTTACAAAATGCGGATGGTCGGTTATACTTGCATAGGAAGATAAATCGGAATGATTCTGAATTAGCAAGGGAGAACGACCATGGAAAATGGGATTGCCGTGCAAATTGAGGATGTTTCGTTTCGCTATGACAAAGAGAACGTGCTTGAAAACGTCAGTTTAATGGTGCCGAAAGGGGCGTTTTTAGGGTTGGTCGGCCCGAACGGCTCGGGAAAATCGACGCTGCTCAAATGTGTGCTCGGCTTGTTAAAACCGAACAGCGGCCGCATTTTCTTGTTCGGCGAGCCGATCGAATCGTTTCGCGAATGGCATCGGATCGGTTTCGTGTCGCAAAAAGCGAACAGCTTCAACCGCAGCTTTCCGGCAACGGTTGAGGAAGTGGCGGCGAGCGGATTGGCGGCCAAACGCGGTTTGTTCCGGCAGCTGACAAAAGAGGACCGCCGAGCGGTTGAGGCGGCGCTCGCCGCCGTTGGGCTAAGCGGCCTAGCAAAGCGCAATATCGCGGAGCTTTCCGGCGGTCAGCAGCAGCGGGTGTTTATCGCCCGGGCGTTGGCGAGCAAGCCGGATTTGCTCATTTTAGACGAGCCGACGGTCGGCGTCGACGCCCGCCATGTGCACGAGTTTTACGAACTGCTCGGCGACTTGAACCGCCGCGGCTTGACGCTCATCCTAGTGACGCACGACATCGGAACGATCACCGATCAGGTGACCGATATCGCCTGCTTGAACAAGCGCCTTTATTTCCATGGGAACGCGGAAGAGTTTGCCCAGCTTGACGACGAGGCGATTTCACAGTTTTACGGTCATCCGCTCCGCGTTCTCTCTCATGAGCATTAAACGCAGGAGAAACGAGACGGGGACAGTGGAGGGATGACACGTGTGGGAAGCGATTTGGCACTATGAATTTCTGCGCAATGCGTTTGTCGCCGGCATTTTGACCGGTTTTGCAGCGCCGTTGCTCGGTGTCTTTATTGTTGTTCGGCGGTTGTCGCTCATCGCCGATGCGTTAAGCCATGTGACGCTCGCTGGCATCGCCGCCGGGCTCTTGCTCGGTTCATTGGCGCCGGCGGCTGCGAGCTGGAATCCGCTTTACATCGGCATGGGCTTTTCCGTCGTCGGGTCGCTGCTTGTCGAGAAGCTGCGCGCTGTTTACCGCCATTATGAGGAGCTCGCCATTCCGATCATTTTGTCATCCGGCATCGGCTTGAGCGTCATTTTCATTTCAATCGCCAACGGGTTTACGACCGATTTGTTTTCCTATTTGTTCGGCAGCGTCAGCGCTGTCAGCCGCGCCGATGTTTGGACAGCGGTGGTTGTTGCTGCGGCTGCGGCGATCGTTATTTTGGCGTTTTACAAAGAGCTGTTTCTCCTTTCATTCGATGAGGAATACGCCCGCGTCTCCGGCATTCGCACCACATTGATCCACTTTTTGTTCATCGTGTTGGTTGCGCTTGTCATCGCCGCATCGATGCGCATCGTCGGCGTGCTTCTCATCTCGTCGCTCATGACACTGCCGGTCGCGGCGAGCATCCGCATCGCCAAAAGTTTTAAGCAGGCGATGGGGCTTTCGATTTTGTTCGGAGAGCTGGCGGTCATCGCCGGGCTTTGGGCGGCGTATGAGCTTGACTGGGCGCCGGGCGGAACGATCGTCATTGTAGCGGTTGTCATTTTGCTTTTCGCACTCGGATGGAAAAGGGGGCGGCAGCGATGAATATCGGTGAAGCGTTGCAGTTGATGAAAGAGAAAGGGTTTAAATATACGGAAAAACGGAGACAAATGTTGGAGTTATTTGCCGAAAGCGACAAATACTTGACGGCCAAAGACGTGCTTGAAGCGCTCCGTCCCGTCTATCCGGGCTTGAGCGTTGATACAGTGTACCGCAATTTGTCGCTCTTTACGCTGCTTGGCATTTTGGAGATGACCGAGCTGTCCGGGGAAAAACATTTCCGTTTTGCCTGCGGCGCCCGTCGTCATCATCACCATTTCATCTGCATCCAGTGTGGAAAAACAAAAGAAATTGACGCATGTCCAATGGATGTGCTCGCCGAGAAGCTCGATGGTTATGAGATCGCTGACCATAAGTTTGAAATTTACGGCACATGTCCGCAATGCCAACAACATCTCCCTGTATAAGCAGGGAGATGTTGTTTTATGGCCGGAGGCGCTGTTCGATTTCTCGCTTTGCTTCAAGCCAGTTGTTGACGCGGATGACGTTTTCGGGGAGCGGGCCTCGGTTGTATGGGGTGTCAAACAAAATGACCGGAATGCCGCATGCTTCGGCGATTTCACAGGCATTGTCGTACTTGTCTTCAAAGAAGGCGGACAGCTTATATTGGCGGACGGCGGCGATTTTGTCGTGCGACCCGATCAGATCAATATGGTGGTAATAGACGCCGTGCCGCCGAAACCAGCGCTCGGTGAGCTCGTACAAATGGCGGCCGCGGGCGCTGATGTAATACAGCTCGTATTTGTCTTTCCAGCTGTCGATCACTTCAAGCGCATAGCGGGCCAGCGGAGCGCGCTCATAAATATCCGCTTCGTTGTCCTCCAGCCAGCGGTCCATTTCTTCCTCCGTCACGCCGTATAACGGCGCCAAATTGTATTGCGTAATATCGCTTAATGCGAGCTCTTTGCCGAACGCTTCGTTCAAATACGGAATGAATGTGCTCGGACATGTCACCGTGCCGTCAATGTCGATGCCAAGCCGTTTTTTCACCGTTTCACCCTCCTGTTAGAAAATATTCACACTGATAAAATAACACCGGTTTCCCATACTAATAATGCTTCTTACTTTAAGAAAGCGAGGGAAGCATATGGCAGAAGACCGCGAGCGCACGTATGGAGGCTACGTGCAATCGATCGGAAAAGAGGAACCAGAACGAAATTTTATGGAAGAAACAGCGGCGGAAGTCGCTGAACCGATTCGCCGCCGCGACGAGCGGGACGAAGAACGAGCGGACGGCGCCGGGCTCGGCTGGCTCGCTTTGGCCCTGTCCATCATCGCCTTGTTTATCTGGCCGATTTTGTTAGGAGCGGCCGGCATCATTGTCGGGTTTATCGCGCGCCGGCGCGGCGCGGAAACTCTCGGGGCATGGGCCATCGGGATCGGCGTCATCGCCATTCTCGTCCGCCTGTTTATTATGCCGTTTTACACGTAAAAAAAGCGAGGGTGTCCCCAAGCGGGGACGCCCTTTTTCTGTCCGCCCTTCCGCTGTTTCTGCTCACTTGGCGGCGCTGCCTTTTAGGGCGGCTTCTTTTTGCTTAGCGAAATATTCTTCCACCAGCTTGTCGATTTCTTTTTTCAGCTCTTCCACCATTTGCTCTTCCGGCACTTTCCGGACGATTTTGCCATGGCGAAACAACAAGCCTTCGCCGCGGGCACCGGCGATGCCGATGTCCGCTTCGCGCGCCTCGCCCGGCCCGTTGACGGCGCAACCGAGCACGGCGACTTTGATCGGCGCTCGAATTTTGGCGATATAGTCTTCGATTTCGTTGGCGATGCGGATCAAATCGATCTCAATCCGCCCGCACGTCGGGCAGGAAATAAGCGTCGCCGCATTGGAGGCAAGTCCGAACGTTTTTAAAATTTCGCGCGCCACTTTTACCTCTTCAACCGGGTCGGCGCTTAACGAAACGCGGATCGTATTGCCGATGCCTTTGCTTAAAATGGCGCCGAGCCCAACCGCGCTTTTGATCGTGCCGGAAAACAGAGTCCCCGCTTCGGTGATGCCGACATGGAGCGGATAGTCGAACGTGCGCGCCGCTTTTTCATACGCTTCAATGGCGAGGCGCACGTCGGACGCCTTTAACGAGACAATAATATCGTGAAAATCAAGCTCTTCCAAAATGCGGATATGATATAAGGCGCTCTCCACCATGCCGTCGGCCGTCGGGTATCCGTATTTTTCCAAAATGCGCTTCTCGAGTGATCCGGCGTTGACGCCGATGCGAATCGGCACGCCGCGTTCTTTCGCTGCTTTCACGACCGCTTCGACTTTTTCGCGGCGCCCGATGTTGCCTGGATTGATGCGGATTTTATCGACGCCGCCTTCGATCGCTTTCAGCGCCAATTTATAGTCAAAGTGGATGTCGGCGACAAGCGGGATGTTGATTCGCTTTTTAATTTCCGGTATGGCCTCAGCCGCCCGCTCGTCCGGGCAGGCGACGCGGACGATTTGGCAGCCCGCTTCCTCGAGGCGATGGATTTGCGCCACCGTCGCTTCGACATCGTGCGTTTTTGTGGTCGTCATACTTTGAATGATGACTTCGTTGCTGCCGCCGATCGTCAGCGGACCGACGCGGACCGGCCGTGTTTTTGAACGATGGATGATTTCACCCACGGGAATTCGCTCCTTTAACATTCAAGTCGCTTTCTGCATTATTGTAACAGTGCCATCAGCCGTTTGACAAGCGATTCGCCGGTTAACGATAGATCGGCACTTTATAAGTTTTCCCGATTTTTAATGTTTGTGCATGTTCTCCTGGATTTAACCGCTCAAAATCATGAATCAGTTGCTCAAGCGGAACGGGCAATGGACCGTCGAGTTCTTTCTCGACGATGGACAACAACGTATCGCCGGGGCGAACTGTCACGGTCCGGTACGGCATGGGCGCTTGTTTCGGCTGGACAATGGCTGCTGCTGTTTCAGACGAAGGGTGGAGCGTTCCGATGGCAAGATCGCGGTAAACGATATAGCTGGAAAGAATGAGAAATAGGAGAAGAATGAATTTTTTCATGGCGCTTCCTCCGCTTGCGCACATTTGTCGTTAATTCATTATGTATGCTTGTCCAGCGAAAATATGCCTTCCTTGTAAGGTCGGCTATTTCATGGGGAAAACACCCCAACAAGAGAATGTCTCCAATCTGAAAAACGGCATAACGGTCGTTCTTTGCATTCACGGCTCGATGGCTTTGAAGATATCGTTGTTTTTGCCTTTACAGAAACTTAACAACCGCTTTATAAGGGCCTAACAATGTCCCGCTACAATGGTCTTGTACGTTGAAGATGTGAAAACAAAACGGGGGGATTCCTTGATGTGGAGCAAACGAGTCAAATTGGGATTGGCCGCCTTGTTGATGACCGGTGTTTTGGCCGGCTGCGGGCAGACCGAAAACAACAATGCGGGCGGCAATGAAGAAACGCCAAAGAAAGAAGAAACCTACTCCGGCACCATTGCCCTAGCGGGATCCACAGCGCTTCAGCCGCTGGCAGAAGAAGCGGCGAACGCGTTTATGGAAAAATATCCGGACGTGTCGATCACCGTTCAAGGCGGCGGCAGCGGCACGGGCGTCAACCAAGTGGCGGCCGGCGCCGTGCAAATCGGCAACTCCGATGTGCCGGCCGCGGAGAAACTGGACGACAAATCGAAAGCGTCAGAGCTCGTTGACCATAAAGTGGCCGGCATCGCCTTTGCGATTGTGGTCAATGACGATGTGAACGTCGATAATTTAACGACGAAGCAAATTCAAGATATTTTCAGTGGAAAGATCAAAAACTGGAAAGAAGTCGGTGGACCGGATGAAGCCATTCACGTCATCAACCGTCCGGCGTCATCGGGCACGCGGGCGACATTTGAGAAAACGATCATGAAAGACGTGAAAGTCAACGATTCGATTGGCACGGTCCAAGATTCAAACGGGGCGGTCGAGCAAGCGATCAGTTCGACGCCGGGGGCTGTTAGCTATGTAGCGATGTCGTATTTAATCGGGGAAAAGAAAAACTTAAAAACGGTAAAAATTGACGGCGCTGAACCGACAGTGGAGAACATCCGCACGGAAAAATACCCATTTTGGTCGTATGAATACATGATCACCAAAGGGGAAGCGAAGGAAGAGGTGCGAGCATTTATCGATTTTGTCAAGAGCGAAGAATTTGCGCCGACCGTCAAAAATATGGGGTATATCCCGATGACGGAATTGGAGTAGGGAAAGGCGGAAGGCCGGCTCGCTAGGCCGGCCTTTTACAATGGAGGGATGAAGCCTTGCAACAAATGTATACGAAACGGCGGAATCGCTGGCTTGAAGAATACATCGGCCGAACGTTTGCAGTCGTCTGCGGCTGGCTGATCGTTCTGATTACGGTGACGATGATCATCT
This sequence comes from Geobacillus jurassicus NBRC 107829, assembly GCF_001544315.1. Taxonomy (GTDB): domain Bacteria; phylum Bacillota; class Bacilli; order Bacillales; family Anoxybacillaceae; genus Geobacillus; species Geobacillus jurassicus. The sequence continues at coordinate 43,379 of NZ_BCQG01000020.1, read as the reverse complement.
TTTTGGCGGTAAAGGGAATTCAGTCCTTTACGGACAGCAGACTTTCGCTGTCGGATATGCTGCTTTCGGCGCAATGGGATCCGAACGGGACGCCGCCGAGGTATGGGGCGCTTATTTTTATCGTCGGCTCGATGCTCGTCTCGCTTGGCGCTTTGTTGATCAGCGCGCCGATTGCTTTGGCGTTGGCGATTTTCATGAACTTTATCGCCCCAAAATGGTTCGTTTCGTTGCTCAAACCGGTGCTGGAACTGCTTGTCGGCATTCCGTCGGTCGTGTATGGCTGGCTTGGGGTGACGATTCTCGTCCCGCTCTTGCGCGAATGGTTCGGAGGCTCCGGCTTTAGTCTGCTGGCGGGGATCATCGTCCTTAGCATGATGATTTTGCCGACCATCACCAGCGTTGCGGCCGACGCCTTGGCCAATGTCCCGATGGCGTATATGGAAGCGTCATACGGGCTTGGCTCTACGCGTTGGCAGGCGATTTCCCGCGTCATCGTTCCGGCGGCGAAAGCCGGGATCGCCACCGGCGTCGTTCTCGGTTTGGCGCGGGCGTTTGGCGAGGCGCTTGCCGTGCAAATGGTGATCGGCAACACGATCAAGCTGCCTTCAGGCCTTGACAGCCCGACGGCGACGTTAACAAGTATATTGACGATGGATATGGCGAATACGATCAACGGAACACCATGGAACAACGCGTTGTGGACATTGGCGCTCATTTTGCTCTTGATCTCGTTTTTCTTCATTGCTGTGATCCGTTTGGTCGGTTCGGGAAAGGAGCGATAAGATGACAGCGCGGATGATCGATAAAGTATGGACGGGCATTTTCTACGCGGTAGCTGCTGCGGTCATCGGGTTGCTCATATTCTTTTTTGCTGTTGTATTGTCGAAAGGAGCGGGGTTTTGGCAGCCTGAGTTTCTGTTCGGGCGGCCGAGCAACACGCAAGCGGGCGGCGGCATTGGCCCGCAGCTCATCAATTCATTTTATATGTTGGTTGTGACATTGCTTTTGTCGGTCCCGCTTTCGTTGGGAGCCGGAATTTATTTGGCCGAATACGCCAAACAGGGGCGGATCGTCGGGTTCATTCGCCTTTGCTTGGAAGCGATGGCGTCATTGCCGTCGATTGTCGTCGGGTTGTTCGGATTGCTGGCGTTTGTCACCTTGACGGGCTGGGGCTACACGCTGCTCGGCGGCGCGTTAGCCGTCACGATCATCAATTTGCCTGGATTGACGCGCATTTGCGAAACCGCGATTTTGGATGTTCCATCCAACATTAAAGAGGGGAGTCTTGCCCTTGGAGCGACGCGCTGGCAGACATTGATCAAAGCGGTGCTTCCGGCGGCCATCCCGCAAATTGTCACCGGCGTCATTTTATCGGCTGGGCGCATTTTTGGTGAAGCGGCTGTTTTCATTTATACCGCTGGGCTGACGACTCCGATGTTGCGTTTGGATGCTGATTGGGGCAGCCCGACCAACCCGCTGAACGTGTTCCGTCCGGCGGAAACACTGACAGTGCATATTTGGAAATTGAATTCGGAAGGCATTGTCCCGGACGCGAAGCTGATCGCCGCCAAATCGGCGGCTGTGTTGATGGTGGCTGTTCTTTTATTCAATTTGGCCGCACGACTCGCTTCTTCCTTGCTTGCCCGGCATTTCTCCGGGGGACGGCGTGCGCGCCGAGGACGAGAAGAAAGAAACAAAGCAGCGTAAGCACAAAAAAAGCTGCCCTGCATCGACAGGCAGCTTTTTTTACATTTCCCGTTTGGCTGATGGCACTTCTTTGACGGCCAAAAAGAGGACGACAAGCGAAACGAACCAATGGATCAACGCGCCGTAGGGCACGACCGCCTGCACCGTTTCCATCACGGTGAAAAAGACGGTCGACAGTGTAATGGCGTAAGCCGACATCACCCACGTATGGCGGTAGCGCAGCTTTTTGTCGAGCACGCCGGCAAGAATCAGGCCGAAAAAGGCGAAGATGCACACGCTGATGAATTTTCCGGCGCAGGCGAGCACGTATAAAACGAGCCCAAAAAGCGGAATGAGAACAGGAAGAAGTGATTGCAGATCAGCGATAAAGGTGCGTACATCTTGATCGGTAATTTTCATATTGGGAAATGTCGCATAGCTATAATGCTGTGCCTGATAGTTGGCAACGACCACGGCCTCGTTTTTTAACAATGCAATCGCATTTGGAAACCGCTCCACTTCCTCCCTTGCCACTTCACCCGTGCTGTCAAAAATGATCGTAAATCCGCCTTGGTCAATATGAATGGGCTTGGCTGCCGCTGAGCGAAGTTCACCGTTTTCAATCGCAAACGACGGCAAGTCGTTATACAACAAGGCGCTCGTTGTGCGGACGCCTTCGGCGAGAGATGCCGAAGCGTAGTAAAAGGTCGGAAGAATGGATAAGAACGTAAGCAAAAACAAATAGCCGATCGTTTTGCCGATTCCTTGGAATCGGAAGCGGGCGATGTCTTTTGGGGAATATAAGCTTTTCCACAGCTGGACGAATACGTTCATCACAGACACACCTTTCTTTGTCTCCTTTTCCATTGTAGCCGGGAAAGAGGAAGAATTCAACTTGGGACGAAGAAAAAAGCGGGGTCCCTCTCCCCCGCTTTAGTCAGAAGGCAAATGAAAGGTGCCAAGCAAGGCGCGCCATTGCAACACCCGTTCATTTAGTGCATCGGCTTCGGAACGAATGGCAGCCATGGCATTGTGCTGGCCGTCGGTAAAATGCGAAATTTGCTCCATCGACGAAGCGATCTGTTGGGCGACGGTGGCAATCTCTGCGATATGTTCACGCATTTCGCTGATTTGCCGCTCGGTGGCGGCGAATTGTTCTGAAATTTGCAGCGTATGTGCGGATGAATGCGACACCATTGCGGTGATTTCTTCAAAGGCTTGTTGGCTTTCCGTGAACGTTTTTTTCGCTTCATCGAGTTGTTTTGCACTTTCTTTCATCGATTGAACCGCGGCCTCGATTTGGCTTTGCACATCTTGAACAATGGATTGAATTTGTGCCAACGCTTGTCCTGTTTGCGCCGACAGCGACCGGATTTCTTTAGCAACAACTGAGAAACCCCGGCCATGCTCCCCTGCTTTGGCTGCTTCAATGGCAGCGTTTAAGGCGAGCAAGTTCGTTTGCTCAGCGATGCTTCCGATTAATGACAGAATGCTGGCAATATGCTGCGAATAGTCTTTCAATGCATCGATCGTGTGCATCGTTTTCGCAATGGATTGTTGCAGGTAAGCCATGTCGCTGCTTGCCCGTTGAACAAGCCGGTTGCCGCTTTCCGCTTGGGAATGGGCTTGTTCTGTGGAACGACGGGCTTCCTCCATTCGAAAGGACATTTGTTCCATTTCATCTGCCAGTTGTTGAAAAAAAGAGGCAATGTCAGCCGATTTGCGCGCTTGTTGCTCTGCACCGTACGCCGTGTCTGCCACCGCGGCTGCGATTTGTTCAGAAGCTGTTTTTGTTTCAAGGGATGTTTGGTTTAAAATGCTGGTAGCCGCTGCGATTTGTTCAGAGCTGAAGCGCATATGTTCGATAAGGACGGCTAAATTGTCAGACATCTGATGGAACTTGTCGGCCAGAGCGAGAATATCTTTTGTCGCAGAACGGAGTTCAATGCGCGACCGCCAATCGCCAGATCCAAGCCGTTCCATCGCTTGCTGGAGCCAAGCAATGGGGCGGGTGGCGCGGCGGATGATCCTCCATCCGGCCAGGCATACAGCCAAGATGGCGGCGACAGACCCTGCCAAGTTTGCTGCTTGCTGTTTCAAAAGCGGCCACAAATAATCCTTTTTCGGAATGGCGATAATATAGACCGCTCCTTGCAAATCGCTTGAACTGGAAAATACGGCCAGCCATTGGTCTGTATGCAAAACCCCTTGCTTCTTTTTCAATATGTCGCGCACGACCTGTTTGGACAGCGTTTGGTTGGGCGAGGTTGGCCGTTTCGCCACCGTCTTTCCCGTTTCCGTTAAAATCAATTGCACCGGATGAAGGTGTAAAGCGTGGAATTTCCGTTCATTTAAGGTCAATGAATAGTTCAGTTTTTGAGAAAATGCTTCATTGGTCGTTGTAGCCTTTAAAATAGAAATTTTTTCAATCATAGTTTCGCTTGATAATTGCAATTGTTGCTGGATCGACTGAATAGCTGAATGGCGTCCTTGAATATAGCCGATTGAAGTGATGGCAAGGGCCGCCAACGTCGTTGTGAGCACCATTGCCGTCATGACAATCGTCTCAAGCCGGAAGGCGCTCCATAACGAACCTGTTCGTTTCGTTTCCATTTTCGCTGAGTTCCCCCTTAACTGGAAGCTACTTTATACTATAGCTTGCCATTATGAAGAAACGGTCAACGGCATGTTGAAAATATGTAAACAAAGGGGGAGAACAAGCAAATCGATTGAAACATTGTGCCAACTTTGGTAAGCTAATCTCAAACGGACGCTTTGGCGTTCGTGTACATACCAAAAAAGGAGGAGATCGGTATGCCATTTGAATTGCCAGCATTGCCGTATCCGTACGATGCGCTCGAGCCGCACATTGACAAAGAAACGATGAACATCCACCACACAAAGCACCATAACACATACGTCACGAATTTGAATGCGGCGCTTGAAGGGCATCCGGATTTGCAAAGCAAATCGCTCGAAGAATTGCTCAGCAATTTGGAAGCCCTTCCGGAAAGCATCCGCACGGCGGTGCGCAACAACGGCGGCGGCCATGCGAACCACTCGCTCTTCTGGACGATTTTGTCGCCAAACGGCGGCGGCGAGCCGACGGGTGAACTGGCTGAGGCGATCAACAAAAAATTCGGCAGCTTTGCCGCGTTCAAAGACGAGTTTTCGAAAGCAGCAGCCGGCCGTTTCGGTTCTGGCTGGGCGTGGCTTGTCGTGAACAACGGCGAGCTGGAAATTACGAGCACGCCGAACCAAGATTCGCCGATTATGGAAGGCAAAACGCCGATTCTCGGCTTGGACGTTTGGGAGCATGCCTACTACTTGAAATATCAAAACCGTCGTCCGGAATACATTGCCGCATTCTGGAACATTGTCAACTGGGACGAAGTAGCGAAACGCTACAGCGAAGCGAAAGCGAAGTAATGAACGAAGCGGGGCGAAACGAAACGCCTCGCTTTTTTTTAGCGACGGGGGGCCGCAGGCAAAGGAAGCGGTTTTCTTTGCGCCGGGTGCATAGCCATAGCGGAAATGGCCACACTACCGGATAGATGAAAAGGGGAGTTCGCAATGGCATTTTTCCAAAAACTGACCGGCCAAGAACAAGTGAATCGCGACCTGCTTCTTTTGCTTTGCATCGGTGGGTTTTACGCGCTCGGTGTTTCGCTGTCGAACACGTTTGTCAACATTTATTTATGGAAACAGACCAGCGATTTCCGCGACTTGGCGCTGTACAATTTGGCGGTCGTCACGATGCAGCCGCTGACGTTTATTTTCGCCGGTCGGCTGGCAAAACAAATCGACCGTATTCTCGTGTTGCGGCTTGGCGTGTCGTGTTTAGCCGTTTTTTTTGTCACCGTTTTATTGGTCGGCTCTCGCGCCCATCAATATTTGCTCTTTCTCGGCGCGCTGCTCGGCGTCGGCTATGGCTTTTATTGGCTGGCGTTTAACGTGTTGACATTTGAAATTACCGAACCGGAGACGCGCGACTTTTTTAACGGTTTTTTCGGGGTGTTGACCTCATCAGCCGGCATGATCGGGCCGATTGCCGCCGGCTACATCATCTCGTCGTTCACTGGAGCGAAAGGGTATAGGTTTATTTTTTCACTGTCGCTCTGCTTGTTTCTTGTCGCTGTGTTGCTCAGCTTTTTCTTGAAGCGCCGCGCGGCTGCGGGGAAATATTTGTTCGTCCGCATTTTAAAGGAGAGGAATGAAAACCGGAACTGGCGGCTTATTACGAATGCCCACTTTTTTCAAGGATTGCGCGAAGGCACGTTTGTGTTTATCATTTCCGTGCTTGTGTATATCACTTCTGGAAGCGAATGGGCGCTCGGCAAATTCGGGCTTGTCAACTCGTTCACATCGTTTGTCGCTTATTATGCCGTCTCCCGGCTGATCAAGCGTGAATATCGGATGAAAGCCATTCTATTGGGGGGAGCGCTGCTATATGGGGCGATTTTTTTGATCGTTTTCCATCCGACCTATCCGCGCCTCATTCTTTATGCCATCACGATCGCCATTGCGTATCCATTGCTGCTTGTTCCGTATTCCTCCTTGACGTTTGACGTCATAGGGAAGAGCTGGAAATCGGCCGAGGCGCGCGTCGAATACATCGTTGTCCGCGAATTGTTTTTAAACGCCGGACGGGTGGCGTCGATTTTAGCCTTTTTAACAGCTGTGGCATTCTTTGGCGAAGAGGCCGGCATCCGCGCGCTCATGTTTGTGTGCGGCGCCGGACATTTGTCAATTTACTGGTTCGTCCGCCGCATCCGCTTCACCGATGACCGTCCAGAGCGCGGTCATCGTGAGCGGATTTTGCTTCGGCCGAAACTGGCGGGCGAACGAGGCGGTCCGTCGGCGTGAGGGGCCAAGTTTTTCCCTAGCCATGCCTGCCTTTTTCTTTTACAATAGAGAGGAGGAAAGGAGGACCGGGGGATGAAACGGAAGAAGCGGGCGCAAGTGCCGATTCGGTTAAACATTTTGTTTTTCTTTGTTTTTTTGCTGTTTTCGGCGCTCATTTTGCGCCTTGGCGTCGTGCAAATTGTCTACGGTGAAGACTATCGGCGCGAAGTGGAGCGAACGCAGGATGAAATCGTCAGCACGCCGGTGCCGCGCGGCAAAATTTACGATCGGTTCGGCCGCGTGATCGTCGACAACACACCGCAAAAGGCGATTACGTACACGCGCTCCAAAACGACACAGCCGGAAGAAATATTGGCTGTCGCCAAGAAACTCGCTCAATACATCGATATTCCCGATGCGGAGAAAAAAGTAACTGAGCGCGATATGAAAGATTATTGGATTTTAACGCATCCGGAAGAAGCGAAACAGAAGGTGAGCGAACAAGAACGGAAAAAGCTCGCTGATCAAGGATTGACGCAAAAAGAGATCGACAAAAAAGTGTACGAGTGGACGCTTGATCGCATCACTAAGCAAGATTTGGCGCAAATTTCGAAAGCAGAGCTTGAAGTGATCGCCATTAAACATGAGATGGAAAGCGGCTACGCCTTGACGCCGCAGACGGTCAAAAGCAAAGGAGTGACCGACCGCGAATATGCGGTCGTCAGCGAGCATTTGAGCGAGCTGCCCGGCGTCAATACGACGGTGGATTGGGACCGGAAATACGTCTATGACAACACATTCCGCTCTGTGCTCGGCAGTGTGACGGAAGAAGACGAAGGCGTCCCGCGCGAACGGCTTGATTACTTTTTAGCCCGCGACTACAGCCGCAATGACCGCGTCGGCAAAAGCTATTTGGAGATGCAGTATGAAGAAGTGCTGCACGGCAAAAAGGCAAAAGTGAAAAACATTGTCGACAAATCGGGCAATGTCATCTCGGTTGAGCAAGTTTACCCAGGCGAGCGCGGCAAAGACCTCGTGTTGACCATTGATGCCGAGCTCCAGCAAAAGGTTGAGCAAATCATTCAACAAGAGATTTTGGCGACGAAGCGCAAAGGCCGCTCGCCGCTTTTAGACCGGGCATTTGTCGTTATGATGAACCCAAAAACGGGCGAGGTGCTGGCGATGGCCGGCAAGCTTCTTCAAGACGGAAAATTTGTCGACTTTGCCATCGGCAACATCACGTCCGCTTATGCGATGGGATCGGCGGTGAAAGGGGCGACCGTGCTCACCGGCTTCCAAACCGGGGTGCTTCATCCGAATACGTATATTAAGGATGAGCCGTTATACATTAAAGGTACAAAGCCGAAAAAGTCATGGAAAACGATGGGGACGATCAATGAACTGACAGCGTTGAAACAATCATCCAACGTCTATATGTTCAAAACGGCAATTGCCATCGGCGGCGGTACGTATCGCCCGAATGCACCGCTTGATATCAACCCGGCAGCATTCAAAACGATTCGCAAGTATTTCAGCCAGTTCGGCCTCGGCGTGAAAACCGGGATCGATTTGCCGAACGAACTCGGCGGTTTCCAAGGACAGAGCACGCAAGCGGGGCTTTTGCTTGACTTGGCGATCGGCCAGTATGATATGTATACGCCGATGCAGCTGGCGCAATACGTCTCAACGATCGCCAACGGCGGCTATCGGATGAAGCCGCAGCTTGTCAAGGAAATCCGCCAGCCGTCAGCCGACGGGAAAGAGCTCGGTCCGGTCATCAAACAGTTTGAACCAGTTGTGCTAAACCGCATTGATATGAAGGCCGAATACATTAAACAGGTGCAGGAAGGATTCCGCCGTGTCATGCAAGAGCCGGGCGGAACGGCGTATTCGTACTTTGCGGGCGCTTCGTACAAGCCGGCCGGCAAAACGGGGACAGCCGAGGCGTTTTATGATGGACCGATCCAAAGCCGGCGGAATGATCCAACGTACAACTTGACGCTCGTCGGTTATGCGCCGTACAATGACCCGGAAGTGTCGTTTGCCGTTGTCGTTCCGTGGGCGACGCAAGGGGAGAGCGATGGGATTAATGACCGGATCGGCCGCCGCATTTTAGATGCGTATTTTGAATTGAAAGCGAAGCGGGCGGCGGGAGGCGAAAACAGTCTCGAACGCCCTGACAGCGCGGAAGCCGCCGCTACGCGCTGATCGGGAAGGCGCCTGAATGGGCGCCTCTTTTTTTGCCGCTGTGCTTGCCAAAAAACATGTTCGTTTACAAAACCTTAACATACCGTCCACACGGCGTTAACGATCGTTTTGTATGCTCATGATAGAGGAAAAATCGATCTTCCGCTGCCAGTGGGGGCGGAAGGATAATGAAAGGAGTCACGCCGATGAGTACGATGGCGGTAGCGGAACGCCGAAAAGAGGCGATTCCTTCAGCCCATTTGGCGAAAAAAGAGGTCGTTTACGAAACGAATGGACTGAACGTATGGTACGGTGAGCATCATGCGTTAAAACATATTCACCTTTCCTTTTACGAACGCGAGATTACGGCGATTATCGGCCCGTCAGGATGCGGCAAGTCGACCTATATTAAAACGCTCAATCGAATGATCGAGCTCATTCCAAACGTCCGGGTCGAAGGGGAGATTTTGTATCGCGGCCGCCGCATTTTTGACACGTCATACCCCGTTGAACAGTTGCGTACGCAAGTGGGTATGGTGTTTCAAAAACCCAATCCGTTTCCAAAATCGATTTATGACAACGTTGCCTACGGACCGCGCATTCATGGGATCCGCGACCGGCGGCGTCTCGATGAGATCGTCGAAAAAAGTTTGCGCCAAGCGGCGCTTTGGGACGAGGTCAAAGATCGTCTTCACGAAAATGCCCTCGGTTTATCAGGTGGCCAGCAGCAGCGGTTATGCATCGCCCGTTGTCTCGCGGTTGAACCGGACGTGATTTTAATGGACGAACCGACATCGGCGCTTGACCCGGTTGCAACCGCTAAAATCGAGGAATTGATGGGCCGGCTGAAAGAAAAGTACAGCATCATTATCGTCACGCACAACATGCAACAGGCCGCGCGCATTTCCGATCGGACGGCGTTTTTCTTAAATGGGGAAGTGGTTGAATACGGCGAGACGAAAACGCTGTTCTCTTATCCAGCGGACCCGCGGACGGCGGATTACATCGCCGGGCGTTTCGGTTGAAAGCGGAGGAGTTTCGCCGGCATTCAAAAAAGAGTGTTTCTTTCGAAACCATCAAACGGCTGTTTGATAAGAAAAGGTGTCCCAACTCTTTGGGACACCTTCTTTCGTTATGGTTTGGCAATCAAACGGCCGATGGCGGCATAGTCCATGTCGCTTCGCACGTTGTAGGCGCCGGGGCGGATCGAGCGCGTCAGCCCGTGTTGTTCCAAGTAGTCGTTGAATGCGCGGGCGCTTGGAATGATGCCAGCCTCTTCAAGTTCGCGGGCAAATGTCTCTGGCGTATCTCCTTTCTTAATAACGAGTCGATAGACGTAAACGGTTTGCACTGATGGCTCGGACGTCTGTTTGGCCGGCGCTTTCGGATCGACGTTCGGCTGAGCGCTGCGGAGCTTGTCGTATTCTTCTTTCGCCACAGCGACAAGCCCGTGCTGCTTAAGAAACGCCTTGACTTCCGCTTCTGTCGGCGCAGCGGGGGGCGAGGCGTAATACGAGGCGCCGATAAGCGACGTAGATAAAAGCAAACCGAAGGCGAAGGAACGAATCGAACGTTTGTTCATATCCGCAATCTCCTTACCGCCCGCTCGACTTCTGAGACGGTCAAACCTGTTTCGCGGGCGATGTCTTCGAGTGGGAACCCTTGTTTATGCAAAAACAAGATGCGACGGTCAGTCGACGACAACGCTCCCCCGCGCCGGGGCGGAGCCGGACGTTGGCGCTCGGGGATGAGCAGCTCCTCCTCGATGACTTGCAATCGCTTTTTAATCTGGTATGTTTCTTGCGCCAGCGAAACGGTCAAATGATCAATTTGTTCTTCGAGCGGTTTCAGTTCATCTTTAGCAAAAAAGGAAATAACAAGAAGAATAATGGCTAGAGCTGCCAAAGCGATGATTGCATATTCCACCACGCGCATCCCTCCCCTTTTCACTATACCATATCATCATCTGCTTGTGGCGCTCTTATTGAAAAAGATGAAATTTAGTGGTGGAAATCGCCGCAGAAAAATGGTATCATAGAAAGGTCTGATTATATAAAGCTCGTTTGGAGGGAAAAAAGATGCGTGTGAACATCACATTGGCATGCACAGAATGCGGCGAACGCAACTATATTACGTCGAAAAATAAACGCAACAACCCAGAGCGTTTGGAATTGAAAAAATATTGCCCGCGGGATCGCAAAGTCACGTTGCACCGCGAAACGAAGTAAGCAGTGGGAAGATGATTCCTGCTGCTTTTATCTTTAATGGGAGGAAGGGGAAGATGATGGACGGCAAACGGGAATGGCGCCGCCGCATGCTTGACCGGCTTCGTCAGCTTCCAGCGGCGGAGAAAGAGGCGTACGATCGAGAAATTGCTGCTCATTTATACCGGTGGCCGCGATGGCAAACAGCGCGGACGATCGCCATGACGGTGGCGAGAGAGACGGAAGTCAACACCTTGCCGATCATTGAGCAGGCGTGGCGGGAAGGAAAAACGGTCGGCGTGCCGAAATGCGATCCAAGGGCGAAAACGATGACCTTCCGGCGGCTCGTGTCGTTTGCTCAGCTCGAAAAGGCGTATGCGGGACTATGGGAGCCGATCGAGGAACAAACGGCGCCGATCGACCGCGGCAAGTTTGATTTGATCATCGTTCCGGGCGTCTGTTTTGCGAAAAACGGCTACCGGATCGGTTATGGGGGCGGGTATTATGACCGGTATTTGCCGGGGGTGGCGGCGGTGACGGCGGCGCTCGCCTACTCGTTCCAAGTGGTGGACGACGTTCCGGCTGAGGCGCACGACGTGCCGGTGGAATTCATCATTACTGATCAAGGAGTTCTCCGTTGTGGGCGATGAATGGGAATATATCGCCGCCTCTGCTCTCGCCGCCACCGGCGGATGGCGATTGCGCTTATTGTCTGCGTCAGGAGCGGCGGCTGCTGTCGTCGTCGGCGCGATCGTCGGATACGGGTTTTCTTGGGATGGATTATGGCTGTTAGGCTGCTTTTTTGCCAGCTCGAGCTTATTTAGCTATATCGGAAAGCGCCATAAAGCTAAACTGGCTGAAAAAGTAGCCAAAGGCGGGCGGCGCGATGCCATCCAAGTGCTCGCCAACGGTGGGGTGCCGGCCGTGTTGGCGTTCTTGGCAGTCATTCAGCCGACCTCGCTTTGGGACGAGCTGTTTGTTGTCGCCATCGCCGCGGCGAACGCCGATACGTGGGCGTCCGAAATCGGCCCGTTAAGCCGCCGTCCGCCGCGGGCGTGGCCGAGCTTTCAGCCGGTGGAAGCCGGAACGTCAGGGGCAGTGACGTTCCTTGGCACGGCCGCTTCGTTTGCTGGCGCGCTGTTTATCGCGCTTGCCGGCGCATTTTTTCTCGACGCCCGGCCCGTTTTCGTCCTTGCCCTCTTCGGCTGGCTTGGCAGCTGGTTCGATACATGGCTTGGCGCGGCTTGGCAGGCAGCTTATCGCTGTCCGGCATGCGGGGCGGCGACTGAGCGGAAACGGCACTGCGGACAAGCGACCGTCCACGTGAAAGGCTGGCGCTGGCTTGACAACGATGCGGTGAACTTCCTGGCAGTCATCGGCGCGGTGCTGGCCGCCTTCGCGTTGGTGCATTAGACGCGCCCCGCTTCATATTTGGTGAGAAAAAGGGAAAAAGAATAACGAGCATGTCATATGATGAAGGAGGAACAACCTTGAACAAATGGTCGTACTCGCTGATTGCTGTTACGGCCGGCTGGCTTGCCTACCGCTATCGCTACCGGATTGCCGACTGGGCGTTGCGCATTCCGCCGCTGCGCAAGCAACTCGTCCGATTTGCGCTCCACATTCCTGCGGTGCGCAATGCCCTCGTATCGCAAATGTTGCGCCCGTGATGCGGCGATGAAACGATGGGAGGCTGCTTGGTTCGACTTGGATGAGACGCTGTTTGGCCGGCTTGGCCTCGCCGGAGAAAGGGAGAGGGGAACGTGATCGGAACAATGGATGTACTGTTTTGGCAGCTTGTTCAGTTTTTGGTTCGCGGCGGCTACCGCATCGTGCGGATGTCTGAGCATGCCGATGAAGTATGGCTGGAATCAGGCCATTGGCGGCATCCAACGCTCGTCCGCCTCGTGCGCGCCGACTTTGATTGGAGCCGGTTGCTGCGTCTTGATATGGAATATACATGGCGGCTCGTCCAGCAAATGAAGGGATGGAGTTTCGGCAAAGCGGGCCGGGTCATCAATGTTTATGTGATGGTGTATCCGCCGGTTGACGATTGGGAGTTTCTTGTCGCCGAGCCGCTGCCGCTTTCTGGGGCGGGCGATGGCGCGTTTCATACGCTTCTCCTCCATAGCGGCAACATGGGCGAAATGCTGCCGCGGCTTGCGGAGATGACCGGCGCCGCGTTTCACTTTGAGCCGCTTGCGGAAACGGCTGACCCGTTTGCCGCCGCCGAGCGCTTAAAGCGCGAGGTGGTCCGTGAATGGCGGCGCTGCCGTGAGGAGGAGCGGCGCATTTTTGAGCATGGCAAGCCGCTGTTCACCCGATTGCTCATCGTCGTGCAGGTCGCGATGTTTCTTGTTCTCGAATGGAGCGGCGGGAGCACGAATCCGGATGTGTTGATCCATTACGGTGCGAAATTCAATCCGCTCATTGAGGCGGGAGAATGGTGGCGGCTGTTGACGCCGATGTTTTTGCATATTGGTTTTTTGCATCTGTTGACAAACACTCTTGCTTTGCATTATTTAGGGATGACGGTCGAGCGGCTGTACGGCTCGCTTCGCTTTTTGTTCATTTACGTAACGGCCGGCTTTTTCGGGGCGCTGGCGAGTTTTTTGTTCACGCCATCGCTGTCTGCCGGGGCATCGGGAGCCATTTTCGGGCTGTTCGGATCGCTTCTTTACTTTGGCACTGTCTATCGGCATTTATTTTTCCGGACGATGGGGATGAACGTCATCAGCTTAATTGTCGTCAACTTGCTGTTCGGCTTGCTTGTCCCCGGCATTGACAACGCCGGCCATATCGGCGGGCTCGTTGGCGGCTTTTTGGCGGCCGGCGTCGTTCATTTGCCAAAACACACTGCTTGGGGGCGGCAGGCGGGCTCGTTGGCGTCTGCGGCGCTGCTTGCTGCTGTTGGTTTATGGATCGGATTTCGTTAAAGCAGCTGCACGAGCATGACTTTTTCCCCAGTTTCTGTTTCCGTTAGGACGAAGAGCCGGCTGTAATCTTTACGAATGAGAATAAGCGGCATTGTGCTGCCGATTGGCGAGAGGATGGAGTCATCCTCTTTTTTTATGCCGAGAATGTATGATTTGTACAGCCCTTCCCAAAGACGGCCGATGATCGCCTGCGTTGTCGCCGTTGATAAACCCGGCAACGGTTGTTCCGTGTAGGCGACGAGCTCAGGCAAATAAAGGGCGTAATAATCTTCTTTTGACAAAGAAAAATGGGTGAGCAGCTCGTCTGCTTTATGACGAAGAAACTCATTCGTGGCTTTGTTCAAGACACGCTGCCATTCGCGCTCGTCGTCTGTTCTTGGCCGCCGGAACGATGCGAGCGGATGGTACGGTGAGTCAATGACGTACAAATAGTCGCTTGACATCGTTTGGCTGCTTGTGATGTCCTCTCCTTTATGCAGCTCGCCATGATGAAAGGAGACGGTCTGGAAAAAGCGGCTGTCTTGCATGGTCACCGTCTTTTCCATTTCGATCACATCTGTGTTTGTTTTCCATTTTGACAACACATCGGCCAAGCGGCCGTCGGCAAACAACAACGAGACGTCTTGGCGCAAATAGGCGCGGCGGTTTAAAACGGAGGCAACTGACCAGCGGAGCGCGTAGCGCCCGCGTTCGCTGTAGACTTCAAGTGCAAGCGTTGTTTCCGCTTCGATGAAGGCCGCTTCGCGGTCAAGCGGGAAAAACTTGATCGTTTCAGCGGCGCGATTGTGCTCCCACCGTGAAACGAGCGCGGAGGCGAGGAAAAAAGCAAGCGCTATGGCGGCGATCATCCATCGTTTCATGACATCCTCCCCGATTGGACAAGGTTTTCACCAATATATGCATAGCGAGGAACATTTATGTATGAATTTTCCCATGCTTGTCTATGATGGGGAGTATACAGTGCAAACGATGCAGGGGGATGACGATGGAGAAACAAAGGCCCAAACGCCCGGCGTCCCGCCGCCTTCATGACAATGCGTCCTACTTAGCCGAGCGGCTTGGAGTCGGCAAAAGCTTTGACGTCATTCGGCTTGATGTCGAATACGGGGGACGGGCGATGGCGTTTTTTATGATCGACGGTTTTGTCAAAGATGATATTTTGCATTATTTGATGAAACGACTGTCCCGTTTGGACGAACACGAGTTTGACATCCATCCGCTCGAGAAGCTGTTAAAAAAGGACCTTCCCTATGTGGAAATTGGGCAGACGGACGATCTTGAAGAAGCGGTCGCGATGGTGCTTGCCGGGCCGACGGCGTTAGTCGTTGACGGCGTGGAGCGGATCATTTTGATTGACGCCCGCACGTATCCGGTGCGCGGGCCGCAAGAGCCGGACACCGAGCGGGTCGTGCGGGGGGCGCGCGACGGTTTTGTCGAGACGATCGTCTTTAACACCGCGCTTATCCGCCGCCGCGTCCGCGACCCTTCTTTGCGCATGGAGTACGTGCAGGCGGCGCGGCGCTCGAAGACCGATATTTGCATTTGCTATATCGAGGAAATCGCCGACCCGGAGCTCGTCCGCCGCGTCCGAGAATCGATCACTGCTATTGATACGGACGGTCTGGTCATGGCCGAAAAAACGGTGGAAGAGTTTATTTCCGGCCGGCATTGGAACCCGTACCCGGTCGTCCGCTACACAGAGCGCCCCGATACGGCGGCGGCCCATTTGTATGAAGGCCATGTGCTTGTGATCGTCGACGGATCGCCAAGTGTCATTATTACTCCGGCAACGTTTTGGCATCATTTGCAACACGCCGAAGAGTACCGAAACAAGCCGATCGTTGGAGCGTATTTGCGGCTCGTCCGCTTTTTGGCCGTCTGGGCGTCAGTGTTTTTGCTGCCGCTTTGGTATTTGTTGATGACTGAGCCGGAGCTGTTGCCCGGACCGCTCTCGTTTTTAGGAAAGGCCAAATTGGGCGATATTCCGCTGTTTGCGCAAATTTTGATGATTGAACTCGGAATGGATATGCTGCGGATGGCCGCCATTCATACGCCGTCTTCACTGGCGACCGCGCTCGGCCTTGTCGCCGCGCTTATGATCGGCGGCATCGCGGTCGAAGTCGGCCTCTTCTCCAATGAGGTGATTTTGTATTTTTCTGTTACTGCCATCGGTACGTTTGCAACGCCGAGCTATGAAATGAGCTTGGCAAACCGGCTCGTCCGCATCGCCTTGCTCATTTTGTCGGGCCTGTTCGGCCTGTACGGTTATGTCATCGGCATCACCGTTTGGATCCTTGCCTTGGCGCGGATGACGTCGTTTGGCGTTCCGTACTTATGGCCGTTCATCCCGTTCTCCTACCGAGCGATGCGCGATGTGCTCATCCGTTCGCCGATGCCGCTCAAAAACCGGCGGCCGGCGATTCTTCACCCACGCGACCCTGACCGCTGACGCAGGTGCTGTTGATTTGGCGCCTGCGTTTTTTGTCTTGACGGTTGCGGCCGTTTGCCGCTACATTAAAAAGGGAAAAAAGGAGCATGAGTGACGATGAAGACGGTATACGACGTACAACAGCTGCTGAAACGGTTTGGCACGATCATTTACGTCGGCGATCGGCTCGCTGACTTGGAGCTGATGGAGGAGGAAGTGAAAGAGCTGTACCAGTCCCAGCTGATCGATGCTAAACAGCTGCAAGCGGCCTTGTTTATTTTGCGTCAGGAAGCGCAAATTGAGCGGGAAAAACAGATGAAAAAAGGATGAGGATGCAATGGAACGATGGTTGGTAGGCATTGACCTCGGCGGCACGACGATCAAAATGGCGTTTGTCACCACCGAGGGCGACATCGTGCACAAATGGGAAATTCCGACGAACAACGCCAATCGCGGTGAGCATATCGTCGCTGACATTGCCCGGTCGCTTGATGGGACGCTTGCCCAGCTCGGCGGGGAGAAAGGGCGATTGCTTGCTGTCGGCATCGGCGCCCCCGGGCCGGTCGAAGAGGAAACCGGCATGTTGTATGAAACGGTCAATATTGGATGGACGAATTATCCACTGAAACAACTGTTGGAAGAGGCAACGGGGCTGCCCGTGGCGGTCGATAATGACGCCAATCTCGCAGCGCTTGGCGAGATGTGGAAAGGAGCAGGAGGAGGTGCGCGCCATTTGTTGTTTGTGACGCTTGGCACCGGCGTTGGCGGCGGCGTGATCGCCAACGGCGCCATCGTGCGCGGCACAAACGGCGCCGGCGGAGAGATCGGCCATATGACGATGATCCATGACGGCGGCGCCCGCTGCAACTGCGGCAAAACCGGCTGCTTGGAAACGATCGCGTCCGCCACCGGCATCGTGCGGATCGCAAACGAGAAATTGGCCGCCGACGCGCGTCCGAGCGCGCTCCATAGCGGCGATGTCACGGCCAAAGCGGTGTTTGACGCGGCCAAAGCGGGCGATGCGCTGGCGTTGGAAGTGGTTGATGAAGCAACGTATTATCTCGGCTGGGCGTTGGCGAATGCCGCCAATGTGACGAACCCGGAGAAAATCGTGATCGGCGGCGGCGTTTCCAAGGCGGGTGACATGCTTGTCGAGCGCACGGCCGCCCATTTCCGCCGCTTCGCGTTCTCGCGCGTCGCCGCAAGAGCGGAGATCGTTTTAGCGAAGCTTGGCAACGATGCCGGCGTTATCGGCGGTGCTTGGCTGGCGAAAGGGCTTGTCGGCGTGTAAACAACGGAAGGTGTCCCAAAAGGGTTGGGGCGCCTTTTCTTATTGCTGTATATATGGAATTTGAAGGTGGAGATGCCTGCGAACATTATTGTATTCACCGGGTTTTTAGCAGGCTCTACCCATCGTTCCAACGGTGAAGATGTTTCTTGTAAATTGAACAGAGACATTTGGCCTTTTCCGTTGACGCGTGTCAGCCGCCTGCCAAGCGCTCATTTTTTTCCGTCTGCTGACATATCTTGAAGATAAAGAAATGGGAAGGGGAGACGGCGCATGCACCTTCAAGCATGGCCCGGCGATACGTTTGAGAAATATGGGCGATGGTTTTCCGTGCCGACCGAGTTGATCATCGACGCGAATCCGCATGTGGAAAAGGGAGGATTGCGTCCGGGACAGACCGTTGTGATTCCAGGATATACGACGATCGATGCGTGGGAAGTGCTCGCTGACTGCCTGTCGCTGCCGACGGAGGCGTTGCGGCGGCTTCCGGGGGCGATGGCGGTCGTGAACGGAACGGCGCCGCTGCCGAAGCGAATTTCATCCCCCGTCGTCCGCAGCGTCCGCCCGTACGATTTTGCCGCTTTGATGGAGGATATCACCGCCCTCGTCTGCCACTATCCGTTTGTGCGCCGACGAACGATCGGTCATAGCGTGCTCGGCTTGCCGCTTGTTGAACTGCAAATCGGCCGCGGACCGGTGCGCGTGCATATGAACGGATCGTTCCATGCGAATGAGTGGATCACGACGGCAGTGATCATGGCGCTCATCGACGAGTACGCGAGGGCGCTGGTTAACGATGACGCGCTGGCCGGCCATCGGGTGCTTGATTATTACCATAAAGTGACCCTTTCCGTTGTGCCGATGGTCAATCCCGACGGCGTCAACCTTGTGCTGAACGGCCCGCCGGAAGAAGAGCCGCATCGGAGCGAAGTCGTCTGCATCAACGGCGGATCGCTCGATTTTTCTCAATGGAAAGCGAACATCCGCGGCGTTGATTTAAACAATCAATTCCCAGCTCACTGGGAAATCGAACAGGCGCGCAAACTTCCGAAAGCGCCGGCGCCGCGCGACTTTCCTGGCTTTGCCCCCCTCACCGAGCCGGAGGCGAAAGCGATGGCGGCGCTCGCCGAGTCGAGCGATTTTGCAATGGTCGTCGCGTTTCATACGCAAGGGAAGGAAATTTATTGGGGATATGAAGGGTTCGAGCCGCCGGAAGCGGAGGCGACGGTTCAGGCGATGGCCAAAGCAAGCCGCTATCAGCCTGTCCGCTACATTGACAGCCATGCCGGCTACCGCGATTGGTTCATTCAAACGTGGAAGCGGCGCGGCTACACCGTGGAGCTCGGCGAGGGCGTCAACCCGTTGCCGCTCTCGCAGTTTGCGCAAATATACCGCGACAGCCTCGGCCTGTTTTTAGCAACGCTCAAAATGGCATAAAAAACGCAAGAGGCATGATTCGCCTCTTGCGTTTTCAGTGCGTGCCGGTTGGAATGCCGTGATCCAAAATGGTCATGATGGTAAACCAGCCGAATACAGCCGCGGTGGCAAGTCCAAACAAAAATCCGAGCACGTTTTTCTCGCGCAATGTACGGAGCATTCCATAAAGGGCAAGCAGCGTCACAAGTGCAAAAATAATGACTGTACCCATCGTTTTACCCCCTCGTGAAACAGTATGTACAAACGTGTCCATTCTTTTTCATTGTAATCTTTTTTCTTCCATTTGTCGAGGTCTCTTCCTTTTTACTTTTTCTCTTTCATCGCTTGAAAAAAAACAGTAAAATAAAGCTAACCATATATTGGACAGACGAAAGGAGGAGACGGTCATGGAATGGACGCGCATTCCTGTCGGTCCAATTCAAGCGAACGCTTATCTTTTGTCGTCCGCAGACGGGGCATGCCTCATCGTTGATCCCGGAGCAGAGGGCGCGGCGCTCGTCCGCCGGATCGAGGAAAAAAAGCTGACCCCGTTGGCGATTTTGCTGACGCATGCGCATTTCGATCATATCGGCGGCATCCCGGACGTGCTCTCCCGCTGGGACATTCCGGTGTATTTGCACGAGAATGAAAAACAATGGCTGCAAGATCCGGCGCTAAACGGCTCACTTTATTTTGGCGGCCCGGTCGTCGTCCGCTGCGAACCGACATGCTTGAAAGGGCCAACGACGCTGAACATCGGCCCGTTTGCGCTCGATGTCCGCGAAACGCCGGGCCACTCGCCGGGCAGTGTCTCGTATTATTGCCAAGAAGCGAACATTGTGTTTTCCGGCGACGCGCTGTTTGCCGGCAGCATCGGGCGCACTGACTTGCCAGGCGGCAACCATCAACAGCTGTTGAAAAGCATTCACAACGAACTGCTTACGCTGCCGGAGGAGACGATCGTTCTTTCCGGCCACGGGCCGGAGACGACGATTGGCGCGGAGATGGATACAAATCCGTTTTTGCACGGATTTTCATAAGATCAAGAAAGCGAAAGGCCGCCATGTTGGCTCCATCAAAAATGCGTTTCTTCATGCTCGGGCCAAGCGCCGCTTGGCCTAGTGCAGGCGGCCGGCAGAAAAGGGGTTGCATTTCGAATGCAGCGATATGCTAGATGGCCGCCTAGCGCCTGAAAACACAAAAAACCCTTCTTAGCTGCGCCAAGAAGGGGTTTTTGGGGGATGTTCTATCCACAATAATGGGAGGGGATATAGTTTAAGCTACTACTATAACGATATATGATTATTTTCACTATGTCAACAGTAAAAAATCAAAAATGGGGTAGAAAGATGAACCGATTGTACGAACAGATTGCCGCGGCGCCAGGCGGGCGGGTGTCGTACGCCGATTACATGCAGATGGCTCTGTACGACGAACGTTTCGGCTACTATATGCGAGAGCGGGCGAAAATCGGCAAGGAAGGCGATTTTTTTACGAACAGCTCATTCGCGCCGGTGTTTGGCAAAGCGCTCGCTTCCCTTTGGATTCGGCTCGTGGAAGAAGGGGGGCTGCCGCCGGCTGTTTGCGAATGGGGAGGTGGGGACGGGCGATTGGCGCTTTCGGTATTGGAAGAATGGAAGAAAAAAAGTCCGCATACATACGACCGTTTGTCGTATACGATCATAGACCAAAGCCCGTTCCACCGCCGGCGCCAGCGGGAAACGCTTCAACCCGTTGCCGAGAAGGTGGAGCAATATGACGATGTCTCCCGCTGGCTGGTCGAGCGCGGGCCGTTTTCCGGCATCGTGTTTAGCAACGAATTTTTTGATGCGTTTCCCGTTCACGTCATTGTAAAGGAAGGCGGCGTTTTGCACGAATGTTTTGTCGCCGCCCGCGATGGCCGGCTCATTGAAGATAAGGCGCCTCTTTGCCGTCCCGATATTGTCCGCTATTTGGATGAGCGCGGATTGGATCTGGCTGAGGGGCAAAGGCTTGAGGTGCCGCTCGCGATGAAGGCGTTTTGGCTCGATGTCGGGCCGCTGTTTCATCAGGCGGTGATGGTGACGGTCGACTACGGCTGCACGGACGAACAGCTGCGCGCCCCGGCGCGGCGGCATGGAAGCTTGCGCGGATATTTCCGCCATCAGCTCGTTGCCGACCCGCTTCGCCATCCGGGGGAGATGGACTTGACGAGCCATGTGCAATGGGATGCGCTTCGCTTATACGCCCGTCAGGCCGGGTGGGAGGAAGTGGCGTTCGTTCGCCAAGATCGGTTTTTGCTCGCGGCTGGCCTTTTGCACGAATGGAACGTTTCAGAAGGCGGCGATTTCTTTTCGCCGGCAAACCGCCAAAACCGAATGATCCGCGCGCTGATCGCCGACGATGGCGTCAGCCGCTTTTTTGACGTGCTTATCTTGCAGAAAGGAATGAGTCTCCCTGCACGGGACTTTTGGCCAGAACCCGAGTTTTTGTCTGCCGATTGACGGCTTCCTTCGTCGATTTGTATAGATGCAATTTGAAACTTTAAATAAATGTACAGCTTTTACAGAGCCAACCGGCATTTGATCGACCTATCGGGCGATCGAACAACGCCGCTTTCAGACCCATGCATCGGCCTGTGAAGCGGTTGGTTGTTCGGTCTTCCGTCACGCCTTGGCGTGCCGAAGGCAAGCCACAGGCTTGTCTTCGGCAGTCGAGAAAATAGACAAGCTGCTTTTTCGTCAAGGATATGTTCAACTTTTTCGTTGCATCTATATGCAACGGTGGGAAGGGGTTCCGGTCAAAGCGACAAAAAAACAGGCAGGAGGTTCTGCCTGTTTTTTATTCACCCATGCCGGGCACCATCATAAAAGTTGTCCAATACGTAAACGCCGCGAAGAAAATCGTCAAATACGCTCCAAAAATGTAGATGTACATTCTCTCGGTCAGCTTTAAAAAGCCGAGGAACAAGAAAAACACCGTTTGGCCAAAGAAAATGAGCGACGTCGTATGCATATGGCCGAGGTAAAACATGACAGCAAAAATGCCGGTCCAAAAGGCGAGCACGCGGAACATGCGGTCCATTATGTATCCCTCCTTCGTTTGTGCAAACCATTGGTCCTTACTTATTATAATGTACAATGGTTGGGAATGTAAATAACGCTTTCGGGCAGGTGGCAAGAAATGATGCAAATGCCGGCCGTTGCTTGCTTTCAGAAAAAGAAAGAGGAAGGAGGGACGCTGTCACGGACGTATGGCGATGCGGTAGGCGCAGCGGCGGCTGCCTTCCATCATATTTTCTGTTTCCGCTACTTCGGCGCCGGCAAACAGCGTCTCGACCATTCCCTTCAAAAAGGCGTGGTGCATGCCGCAGACGGTATCAGGCGCTTGCGCGGCGATTTCTTTGAACGGGCAGTTGAAAATATCGAGGTAAAGCACTCCTTCTTCTTCATCATAGTGCAATTGCGGCAAAAATCCAGCCGCTTCGGCCGCCTCTTCCATTATGGCGATTTTGTCCGCCATGGTGAGCGCGCTCGCTGTGCCGTTATGCGGCAAACGGCTGGCGATGAGCTCATGGCCGAACCGCTTTCCTGTTTCACGCAACGCCTCGCTTCCAATGGGACCGAGTTTGGCCATCGTTTGAATGGCGATGCGGGCGAGGAGTTGATAATCGCGGAACGGAAAATACAGTCCGATCACTTCGTCGGATAGCCGGTACAGCCGGCTCGGCCGTCCGCCTTTTCCCGTTTTTTGCGTATCCGATACAACCATGCGAACGTCTTCAAGTTTCGTTAAATGCAGGCGGGCGACGTTTGGATGGATATGGAATTTTTCTGCGATTTCTTGAACAGAAACTTCGCGATGCACTTTTGTCATGTATTCATAAATATGAAATCTGGTCGGGTCAGACAATACGCTTGTAATTTTCAACGTTTGTTCCATCGGTTCCCCTCCTAAATGAATCATTGATATGGTTATTATAATGAAATCGTCCAAAGCGAGGAATGATTTTTGTCACTATTGGCAGTGAGTTGACCGACATTCAAAAAAAATTCACAAAAAAGTTGCGTCGAAAGCAGGATAACGGCTCATGCTCGTCGAAATACAAAGCAGTCTGTCGAAAGGAGGGAATATGTGCTGAACGAGATTGAACAAACGGCAAACCGCCTTCTCGCCGAAGCAGTGCAGCGCCGCGCCTCGGATCTTCACCTCGTTCCGCGCCGCCACGATGCCGCCGTTCGCCTTCGGCTCGACGGCATGCTTGTCGACGTCGGCGTGCTTCCGAAAGAAACCGCGGAACGTCTCATCGTCCACTTTAAATTTTTAGCCGGCATGGACATCGGGGAACGACGCCGTCCGCAAAGCGGCGCCATGGAAGTAACTGAGTTTGGGGAAACGGTGTATTTGCGTTTATCGACGTTGCCGACGCTCTACGATGAAAGCCTCGTCATTCGCCTTCTGCCGCAACGCCTCTCGCTGCCGCTTCGCGAACTATCCTTATTCTCCCGCTCCACCGCACGATTATTTTCCTTCATGCAGCATCCGCAAGGACTCGTGCTGTTGACCGGCCCGACGGGGTCGGGAAAAACGACGACCCTGTATACCCTTCTTGATATTTGCCAAGCTGAAAGGCAACGCAACATCATCACGCTTGAAGATCCGATCGAAAAACAGAACGAACGATTGTTGCAAGTGCAAATCAATGAGAAAGCAGGGATCACGTACGCCGCCGGCCTAAAAGCGGCGCTGCGCCATGACCCGGATGTGTTGATGGTCGGAGAGATCCGCGATCATGACACGGCAGCCATTGCCATCCGTTCAGCGCTGAGCGGTCATTTGGTCGTCTCGACCATGCACGCCGCCGATGCAGTCGGCGCCGTCTACCGGCTGCATGAATTCGGCATTCCGATCGCCGATTTGGCCGAGACGCTGCTTGCCGTCTCCGCCCAGCGGCTTGTCGAGCTTTGCTGCCCGCTGTGCGGCGATGACTGCCATCCGGCGTGCGGCCGTCTCGGGCGCCGCCGGCGCACCGCTGTTTATGAGTTGCTTTACGGTTCAGCGCTTGAGGACGTTATTCGTTCACTCACCGATGGGAGAGGGAAGCCCAAGCGCCCTTATATGACGCTGGTCCGCTTGATCCGCAAGGGGATTGCGCTCGGCTACCTGCCCGTCCGCATGCTTGAGCTCGTCGGAGGGAGAGGAAGATGAAACGTAAAATGTGGCCGCTCGCTGAACAGGCGTTGTTTTTTGCCCGGCTTGGCCGGCTGCTCGAGCGCGGTTATCCGCTCGGGCAAGCGCTTGAGTTTTTGGCCATCCAGGCTCCAACATACCGCCGGCTGGAAGTGGAACGCTGTCTGCAGCAGCTGCGCGCCGGGCTGCCGCTGTTTGCGGCTGTCGAAGCGCTGTCGGTCGACCGCATGGCGGTTAACCTCCTCTTTTTTGCCGAACGGCATGGCGACTTGCCGCGCGGCATGGCAGAGACAGGGGAGGCACTAGCGCAAAAAGCGCGCTTCCACGAGCAACTGCGCCGCTTCAGTCGCTATCCGCTGTTCCTTCTTTCTTTGCTCATCATCATGCTCGTCTTGATGGAATGGTGGCTGTTGCCGCAGTTTGAACGGGCGGCGGCGGCGTTTTCTCCACAACGCGGACACACCGCTTGGCTGCTTACGGTGATCGCCCATGCCCCTATGGTGCTGGCCGCCATCGCCGCCTTGGCGGTGTTCTCCGGGCTGTTTTACGCCGTTTGTTTCCGCCGCTGGCCGGTCTCCCGAAAACTTCAATTCGCTTTGCGAATTCCAGGGGTTTCTTCGTTTCTGAAACTGTTCCTCACCTGCCTGACCGCCCGCCAGCTCGGGCGCCTGCTGCAGGCCGGATTGTCGGTTTATGATGCGCTCGGCGTGTTCAGCGAGCCGTCGTCCTGGCCGTTTTTGCAAATGGAAGGTCGGCGCATTCGCGAGGGGTTGATGAAAGGGATGACGCTTGACGGATTAATCGGCGCCGTCCGCTATTACGAACAAGAGCTGGCGCTTGTCATCCGCCACGGCCAGTCGAACGGCGAACTTGGCAAAGAACTTGAACATTACAGCGAGTTTTTGCTGCAGGTGATGGAACAACGAATCGAGTCGGTCTTAAAACGAATGCAGCCGCTTTTGTTGGCGGTCGTCGGCTCGTTTGTCGTCGGCATGTATTTGGCGATTTTGCTGCCAATGTTTTCTATGTTGAACGGACTGTAAGCTGCTTCCATCCAACGGAGATGGGACGGCGCCGCAGGAACATGATGCTCAACTTCGATGTGTTGGCTCCTTGGGGGGAGGGGCGCGCCCCTCCTCCCGAGGCCCAATCAATGAACATATTCGATGGTCAAGGAACGGATCGAACCGGTCATTCGCTAAGAGCTCTTTCTGAAATTTCGTATACGAGGAGGAGTGGCAATGAATCAAAAAGGATTCACGTTGATCGAAATGTTGATCGTGATGATGGTGATTTCTGTCCTGTTGCTGATTGCGATTCCAAATATTACAAAACACAACAGCATGATCAATTCGAAAGGATGCGAGGCGTTTCTGAACACGGTGCAAGCGCAGGTGAAAGCATACGAGATGGAGCATAACAAAATTCCGACGGTGCAGGAATTGCTCGACGGCCGCTATATTAAATCGGCCAAATGTCCGAACGGCCATGCGATCCAAATCAGCGCGAACGGTGATGTGAGTGAAAGCGGCTCATAACGGCGGGTTTACGCTGCTTGAGATGCTGATCGTCTTGGCGGTCGTCCTCTTGCTTGCCGCGCTGGCTGTCCCAACGCTTGGCGGCGCGATGCGTAAGCAGGAGGAGGCGTATATGTTGGCTGTGTTGCGCGCGGACTTGTATAGAGCGCAGCAATACGCCATCGCCCATCGGGCCGATGTGTCCATTTTTTTCACTGACGGCGGGGCGGAGTACAAGGCGGTTGAGGCAGCGAGCGGCCGGCAGGTTGTCGTCCGCTCGCTCCCTTCCCCGTGGCGGTTTCGGCTCGTCACGCTGCGCAACCCGCTCGTCTTTACGGACAACGGCAACATCGAGAAGGCGGGAACCGTTTGGGTGCGTGGGGGCAAGAGCAACTACAAGCTTACTTTTTTGCTTGGAAAAGGGCGGTTTTATGTGCAAAAAATGTAGCGGCGGGTTTTTACTGGTGGAGGCGTTGTTCGCTTTGTCGCTCCTATGGATGACGACGGCGGTTCTTCTTCCGCTGCTCATGCAAATCGCCGTCGAGCGGCAAAGCCTCACCCTCGAAGAAAAAGCGCATCAGCTGTTAACGATCGCGTTGTACGAGGAGCCGCTTGTGGGAGAAACCATCGTTGCTGACGGACGCACGGTGTTCCGGCTGCAGGCGCGAGAGGAAGGAGGGCGAATGTGGAACGTTTGCGTGCGCTGGAACGATTACGCCGGCCGCGAGAGGGAACAGTGCGGGTATGGCAAACGGTAGCGGCAAAAGAAAGCGGGTTTACAATGATTGAAGCGTTGTTGGCGCTGGCGGCTGCGATCGTGATAGCGGCGGCTGTCCCGGCGTTGCTATCTGTCCGCGCCTTGGCCCCGGAGCCCGTAGATGCGTTTTCCCGGCTGGAATGGCGGCTGTTTTTGCAGCAGCTGCAAATCGAGCTCAATGAGACGAAGCAGTGGTCGACAGACGGAACCGCTCTCTACTTGCAAAAATGGAGCGGGGAGATCGTCCGTTTTTCCGTTGTTGCGTCAAGAGCCGAACTCATTCGTCAAGTGGACGGCGCCGGCAATGAAACAGCGCTTCGCCACGTGCGCATCGTCTCGTACCGAATCAGCGCCCATGGCTTGTTTGTGCGAGTGACGGCCGACGACGGCACCGTTTGCGAGTCGTTTGTCGCGCGGGCGTTTTAGCGGCAGGCGCTTGGTTTGTCCGGACATCATTTCGCCTCGTTTGGCATCGTTGCGTCGAGCGGGGGCGGAGAAAGACGCTCCAAAGGCGGTAAATAGAAGAAGGGAGGAAAGAAGGTGGGCCGGCAAGACGGCGTCATTTTTCCGCTTGCGGCCGTTGTGGCGCTGCTGTTTTCTTTTTCTGCCGCGAACGTCCTGCTTCTTTACGAAGCGGAACGGCAGGCGGCGTATGCGGCCCGGCAAGCGGCCGAGGCGGATGAGCTTGTGCAGATGGCGGTGTTTGATGTCAAGGAACAAATCGCGTCGGTCGATCCGTCAACCGCGTGGAAAGAAGGAGAATGGATTTATCCGCGCGGAACGGTCGCTTACCGATGGACACGAGAAAGTGAAGCGCGCGTCCGAGTGGCTTTGTCCATCCGCTCAGCCTCTGGGCTAAGGCGCGCTGTCACGTTTACCGTCACGCTTCCGGCGCTCCATATTGTCGAATGGAGCGAGCCAAACGGTTAAAAAAGGAAAGAGGCGGAAAAACTAAAAGAAAAAAAGGGGAGATTTGATGGCGGTCAACGATTATGTCAAGTTTGTCACCCAACAGTTTGTCGCCTACATGGATTTGCCGAAAGAGGAGCGGATGCAGCGACGCCAGGCGCGAAAGCAAGAGCGGCTCCCGCTTTCGTACCGCTTGTTTGGCATGGTGCCGCTTTCGCTTCGTTTGCTGTTTCGGCGTCGTCCATAGCGAATGCCCGCAGGCCTACAGCCTTCGGGCGTTTTTCATTCGGCCGGAGATCGGCTCATGGTTTGAGAGGGCGCCCCGGGACAGACGGGGCCGACTGGTGGTTGGAATTTACGACGTGCGGGGCAGCAAGTAAAACAGACCGCCGTTGATGACAGAAACGGTGATGCGCGGCTTGTACTGTTTTTCGAGCGCCTCTTTTTCGATATAATAGCACTCCGGCTTTTCTTCGCTGTCTTTGTAAAACTCATCAAGCAATGCCAAATCGTCGGCCCAGCGCCGGTGCGCTTCGTCGGCCCACGTGTGGTCGTCGGCGGCGATGCGGCCGCGAATATATTGTTCAATGCGGCCGATGCCGCTTCTCGGCTTAATCAGCGGGGAAATGGTGAAACAATAATCAGGAATTTTCGGCGTGAGCCGCCGCTCGCGCAGCCGTTCGTGGAACGACTCGATGATCGTCCCGCTAATTAGGTGAAGGCCAAGGGAAACGATTTCATCTTTTTTTCGGTCGCATTCATATGAAATCGTGACGTTCATGCCAAGCCACGGGTGGAGGGCGGCGTTGCCGTGCAACGGCATGCTTGGCTCCTCATACAGACGAATGAAGCTGCCGCGTTTTTGCGCCGAGCGGAACAGCTGGTGCAGCCGGGGGGCTCCGAAATGGAGCCGCTCCCCTTTGAGCTTGTCCGTCCGCTCGTTGGCGCGGGTGATGAGCGTCAGTTGCATCGGCTGCGGTACGCCGCCTGTCCGTTCAATGTAATGCCAGTAAAACGGCCGGTTCATCAGCTCTTTGTCCATTTCCGCCGTCAGCTGGATGATGAGGTAATCATCGTTCGCTTCCACAAACGTGCAGCCGTTGGCTGTAAAGTAACGCTCGACAAAGCGGCGAATTTCATGTTGCTGCATGCTGCTTGCCCCCTTCTTTTCCGAGCTGCTCCGCCAGCTCGATCATGGCGATGATGTTTTCCATTTTGATTTTCATTTCCCCTTCGCTTCGCGAATGGACAAGGGCGTCTTCGAAGTAGTGCTCCAGGTTGGCGAGATTCATTTTCGCCAAAATGTCGTCCAGCTCGCCGACGACCCGTTCGAACAGGCGGATTTTTTCGTACAGCAGCGTTAAAATATGCTCTTCGACCGTCTGTTTGACGGCAAAGTTGTAAATGTAAACGTCATCCGTCTGGCCGAGCCGGTGGACGCGGCCGATTCGCTGCTCAAGGCGCATCGGATTCCATGGCAAGTCGTAGTTGATGACATACCGGCAAAACTGCAAGTTGATGCCTTCACCGCCCGCTTCGGTGGCGATAAACACTTGAGCGTGCTGTTTAAACAGTTCCTGCATCCAGTCTTTTTTGCCGCGCCGGAACCCGCCGCGAAACGGGACGGATGAGATGCCATGCTGCTTTAAAAACCATTGCAAGTAAAGCTGCGTCGCCCGGTACTCAGTGAAAATAATGACTTTGTCATTAATGGAACGGATGAGCTCGAGCGTTTTTTCCGCTTTCGAGTTCGTTGTGACGGCGTTGATTTTTTCCAGCACATATTCCAACGATTCCGGAACCGTCCCGCCACACTTGTCGATCATGTTTTTCATCGTTAAAAACAGCGCCTCGCGGCTGCTACACGCTTCTCGAAGAAGCGTGATGAGCGAAAACGAGCCGGCGAACGATTCGTGGCGGAGCGCCCTGACCGCTTCATACAGTTCTCGTTCTTCATCCGTAAACTCGATCAGCACCGGTTCGACATGGCGCTTCGACCATTCGATCGGCGTGTCGGCGCGGCGGTTGCGGATCATCACTTTGTTGACGAGCGCTTTTAAATGCTCGTTTGTCTGTACGGCTCTCGTTTTGCCGTACGTTTTGGCAAATTGTTCGGCGTTGCCTAAATGTCCGGGCTTCAACAGCGAGACGAGGTTGAAAATTTCTTCGATCCGGTTTTGGATCGGCGTCGCCGTCAACAGCAAACAAAACTTCTTTTTTAAATTTTGCACAAACTCGTAGTTTTTCGTTTTGTTGTTTTTCAGTTTGTGCGCCTCATCGATGATGATCATGTCATACGGCTGCTCGTAGATGATATCACGATGCGGCGGCTTTTTCGCCGTGTCGATCGATGAAACGACGATGTCGCACTGCTCCCAGACGTAGCTCTTTTTCTGCTGGACGGCCGGGATGAAAAACTTTTCGTTCAACTCTCTCACCCATTGCGAAACAAGGGAGGCGGGAACGAGAATGAGAGCTTTTTTCACAAGGCCGCGAATCATATATTCTTTCAAGATGAGCCCGGCTTCGATCGTTTTTCCAAGCCCGACTTCATCCGCTAAAATGGCTTTGCCGTTCATCTCTTCGACGACGCGGCGCGCCACTTCAAGCTGGTGCGGAAGAATCGTCAAGTGGGGCAAATGCTTCGGTGCCTGCAAGCCGTCAAATTCCGGCACACTTAAATGATGAGCGGCTTCCAACGCCAATTCGTACATTTCCCAGCTCGCCCACGGGCCGTCTTTTTCGACGCGCGCCAAAAATTCCTCCTTCCATGTTTCGTCCATTTCAAGATCGATGTTCATCGTCATCCCCTTCCCTTGTTGCGAATGTTTATATGAATTATAGGCGATATGTTCAACAAAAATAAGAACGTTTTTGTATTTAATTCCTGGGAAAGTTCGATTATTTCCTATTGCCCTTTCGCTGTGTTGATGGTAGTATAAATTTAGAACATTCGCATGACTTATTGATGAGGGCGTTTGTTAGTATGCCCGTTTTGGAAACAATTTATCGATGGGCGGATGACGGCAAGGGGAGAGACTACGGAATGTAGCGCCGAAGGAGCAAGCGGAAACGCGAATCTCTCAGGCAAAAAGACTCTTGCTTGACGCAGCTCTGGAGAGCGCCTGCAGACAGGCAGGCCACCCAAGAGGAAACCGACCGGCCCGCGCGCACCGCGGAGCGGATGCGCCAAACGGCCGTCGGGAAACTTTCAGGTGCCAGGACAGAGCCCCCTTACTTTTGACTATAGGGGGAGTCTGTCCTTTTTTGCGTCATGTGGGTCGAAGGAGGGAATCAGATGTTAAAGCGCACGCCGCTATTCTCGGTGTACGCCCGGCATGGCGCCAAGATGATTGAATTCGGCGGCTGGGAAATGCCGGTACAGTTTTCGAGCATTAAGGAAGAACATGAAGCCGTTAGAACGCACGCCGGGCTGTTCGACGTCTCCCATATGGGGGAAATTATTGTTCGCGGCCGTGGGAGCCTTGCGTTTTTGCAAAAACTAATGACTAATGATGTCGCCAAGCTGCGGCCGGGACGGGCGCAATATACGCTCATGTGCAATGAGAACGGCGGTACGGTCGATGATTTGCTCATTTATCAAAAAGCAGAGGATGACTACTTGCTTGTCGTCAACGCCGCGAACACGGAAAAAGATTTTGCGTGGCTGAGCGAGCACAATGATGAGGGAGTCGAGCTCCAAGACGTATCGGCCGAAACGGCTCAGCTTGCTTTGCAAGGACCGGCAGCAGAGCGCGTCCTGCAGCGATTGACCGATTTTGATTTGTCCACGCTGCGCCCGTTTTCATTCGCCGACGGCGTCGAAGTCTCTGGCGTGAAGGCGCTCGTTTCGCGCACCGGCTACACCGGCGAAGACGGGTTTGAACTATATTGCCAAGCAAAAGATGCCGTTGCGCTATGGGATGCGATCCTCACCGCTGGAGCCGAAGACGGCGTCCTCCCATGCGGGTTGGGCGCGCGCGACACGCTCCGGTTTGAAGCGTGCCTGCCGCTTTACGGCCAAGAGCTGTCGGAATCGATTTCGCCGCTTGAAGCCGGGCTCGGCTTTGCGGTGAAAACGGAAAAGGCGACGCCGTTTATTGGCCAAGCGGCGCTGAAGCGGCAAAAAGAGGCGGGGCCGCCGCGCCGGCTTGTCGGCATCGAAATGATTGACAAAGGCATTCCACGCCAAGGCTACCGTGTGTTCGCCGGCGGCGAAGAAGTCGGCGTTGTCACCACCGGCACGCAATCGCCGACGTTGAAGAAAAACATTGGCTTGGCTCTAGTGAAGGCTGATGCGGCCGCTGTCGGCCGAGAAATTGAAGTGGACATCCGCGGTAGACGGCTGAAAGCGAACATCGTGCCGACTCCGTTTTACAAGCGGACGAAGTGACGATTTCAAAGCGACAAGGAAAGGGGAAAAGCGCTGTGCTCCACCGTTATTTGCCGATGACGGAAGAAGACAAACGAGAGATGCTGAAAACGATCGGCGTTGCCTCGATCGATGATTTGTTCGCCGACATTCCGGAACAAGTCCGCTTCCGCGGCGAGATGAAGGTGAAACCGGCCAAATCGGAGCCGGAGTTGTGGAAGGAGCTTGTTGCTTTAGCGGAAAAAAATGCCAATCTGAAACAATACGTTTCCTTTTTAGGCGCTGGGGTGTACGACCATTACATTCCAGCGGTGGTAGACCATGTGTTGTCGCGCTCTGAATTTTATACCGCGTATACCCCGTATCAGCCGGAAATTTCCCAAGGCGAGCTGCAGGCGATTTTCGAATTTCAAACGATGGTATGCGAGCTGACCGGCATGGATGTCGCCAACTCGTCGATGTATGACGGCGGTACAGCGCTTGCCGAAGCGATGCTCCTTAGCGTTGCGCATACGAAACGGAAGAAAGTGCTCATCTCGAGCGCCGTTCATCCGCAATATCGGGAAGTTGTGCGTACGTATGCCAAAGGGCAGCAGCTCGAAGTGAAAGAAATTCCGTACGATGGCGGTGTTACGGATCTTGCGGCGCTTGAAGCGGAGATGGGGGACGATGTGGCGTGCGTCGTTGTCCAATACCCGAACTTTTTCGGTCAAATTGAGCCGTTAAAAGCGATCGAGCCGCTCGTCCATGAAAAGAAAAGCTTATTCGTCGTCGCCAGCAACCCGCTTGCGCTCGGCATTTTGACTGCGCCTGGGGCGTTTGGCGCCGACATTGTCGTCGGCGACATGCAGCCGTTTGGCATTCCAACGCAGTTTGGCGGCCCGCATTGCGGCTATTTCGCCGTCAAAACGCCGCTCATGCGCAAAATTCCGGGGCGGCTCGTCGGACAAACGACCGATGAGGACGGGCGCCGCGGATTTGTGTTGACGCTCCAGGCGCGCGAACAGCACATCCGCCGCGACAAGGCGACGTCCAACATTTGCTCCAATCAGGCGTTAAACGCCTTGGCCGCTTCGGTGGCGCTGTCGGCGCTCGGCAAGCGGGGCGTGAAAGAAATGGCGGCGATGAACATGCAAAAGGCGCATTATGCGAAAAGTGCACTCGAGCAGCGCGGGTTCGCGTCGCCGTTTGCCGGTCCGTTTTTCAACGAGTTTGTCATCCGGCTCGGCCGGCCGGTGGATGAGGTGAACGGACGCCTGCTTGAGAAGGGGATCATCGGCGGCTATGACCTTGGCCGCGATTATCCGGAGCTGGCGGGCCATATGCTTGTTGCTGTCACGGAACTGCGGACGAAAGAAGAAATCGATCGGTTTGTCAATGAATTGGGGGATGGCCATGCGTAATGATCAACCGCTCATTTTCGAACGAAGCAAGCCGGGCCGCATCGCCTACAGTCTGCCGGCGTTGGACGTTCCGGCTGTCGACGTCAGCGAGCTTGTTCCGGCCGACTACTTGCGCACCGAAGAGCCGGAGCTGCCGGAAGTGTCCGAGCTGGACTTAATGCGCCATTATACGGCGCTGTCGAAACGAAACCACGGCGTCGATTCCGGGTTTTATCCGCTTGGGTCGTGCACGATGAAATACAATCCGAAAATTAATGAAAACGTCGCCCGCCTCGCTGGGTTCGCCCACATCCATCCGCTTCAGCCGGAAGAAACGGTGCAAGGGGCGCTCGAGTTGATGTACGACTTGCAGGAACATTTAAAAGAAATCACCGGCATGGATGCCGTCACCTTGCAGCCGGCGGCCGGCGCCCACGGCGAGTGGACGGGGCTGATGATGATCCGCGCTTATCATGAAGCAAACGGCGACTTCGGACGGACGAAAGTGATCGTTCCGGATTCGGCGCATGGCACGAACCCGGCGTCGGCCACGGTGGCCGGCTTTGAAACGGTCACGGTCCGCTCGACGGTTGACGGGCTTGTCGATTTGGATGACTTAAAACGCGTCGTCGGTCCGGATACAGCGGCGCTTATGCTCACGAACCCGAACACGCTCGGGCTGTTTGAAGAGCATATTGTCGAAATGGCCGAAATCGTTCACGAAGCCGGCGGCAAGCTGTATTATGACGGCGCGAATTTAAACGCCATTCTTGGCAAGGCGCGCCCGGGCGACATGGGTTTTGACGTCGTCCATTTGAACTTGCACAAAACGTTCACCGGCCCGCACGGCGGCGGAGGCCCAGGCTCCGGCCCGGTCGGGGTGAAAGCCGACCTCATTCCGTTTTTGCCGAAGCCGGTCATCGAAAAAGGGGAAAACGGCTATTACCTTGATTACGACCGCCCGCAATCGATCGGCCGCGTCAAGCCGTTTTACGGCAATTTCGGCATCAACGTCCGGGCGTACACGTACATCCGCTCGATGGGGCCGGACGGCTTAAAAGCGGTGAGCGAGTACGCTGTGTTAAACGCCAACTATATGATGCGCCGGCTTGCCGAATATTACGATTTGCCGTATGACCGCCATTGCAAGCATGAGTTCGTCCTCTCCGGCCGGCGGCAAAAGAAGCTCGGCGTCAGAACGCTCGACATCGCCAAGAGGCTGCTTGATTTCGGGTTCCATCCGCCGACGATTTACTTCCCGCTCATCGTCGAAGAATGCATGATGATCGAGCCGACGGAGACGGAGTCGAAAGAGACGCTCGATGCGTTTATTGAAGCAATGATCCAAATCGCCAAAGAGGCGGAGGAAAATCCGGAAATCGTTCAAGAAGCGCCGCATACGACGGTCGTCAAGCGGCTCGACGAAACGACCGCGGCGCGCAAACCGATTTTGCGCTACCAAAAAGAAACGTAAGCTAAGCCTTGTTCTTATGCGGCCTGCCTCATAAAGGGCGGGCCGCTTCGTTTTGCAACTGGCGCGTTGACAGAAAAGTTCAGTTAGTTTATCATATAAACTAATGGTTGAAGTCAACGAAAGGGGAGAGGGACATGCAATACCGCCAACTAGGAAACACCGATCTTCAAGTGAGCGCGCTCAGTTTCGGCACATGGGCGATCGGCGGTTCGTGGGGAAACGTCGACGACCAAGAATCGCTGCGCGCGCTCGCTTATGCGATTGATCACGGTGTCAATTTTTTTGATACGGCCGATGTGTACGGCGATGGCCATAGCGAGGAATTGTTAGCGAAAGCGACGAAAGGAAAGGAAGACCGCGTCTATATTGCAACGAAGTTTTGCCGCGCCGGCGATATTCACGATCCGAATACGTATTCCGAGGCGTCGGTGCGCACCTATTGTGAAGCGAGCTTGAAACGGCTCGGACGTGAGACGATCGACTTGTATCAAATTCATTGCCCGCCGTTTGAAATCTTAAAGCAAGGCGCGGTGTTTGAAGTGTTGGAGAAGCTGAAGCAGGAAGGGAAAATCCGCTATTATGGTGTCAGCGTCGAAACGATTGAAGAAGGGCTGTATGTCCTTGAGCACTCAAAGGCAAGCGCCTTGCAAGTCATCTTTAATATTTTGCGGCAAAAGCCGCTTGAGCGTCTGTTTCCGGAGGCAAAACGGCTTGGTGTCGGCATTTTGGTCCGTCTGCCGCTGGCAAGCGGGTTGCTGACTGGCAAGTTTACAAAACAAACAACGTTCCCTGAGGACGATCACCGTCATTTCAACCGCAACGGCGAACAGTTTAACGTTGGGGAAACGTTCGGCGGCCTTGAGTTTCAAAAAGGGGTGGAACTTGCCGACGAGCTGCGTTGGGTCGCTGATGGGCGAGGCAGCATGGCGAAAGCAGCGTTGCGCTGGGTGATCGATCATGAAGAAGTGACGTGTGCTATTCCAGGTTTTAAGACAGTGAAACAAGTGAAAGAAAACTTAGACGCGCTTCATGTGCCGCCATTTACAGAAGCAGAAAAGGAACGGCTTCGCCAGTTTTATTGGAGCGAGGTGCATCCGCACATCCGCGGGGCATACTAAGCAAATAAGAGGAAAAGGATGACAGAGACGTGCGCACAGGAAACATTTCCCTTGTAAAAAAAATGAATAAACAGCTTGTCTTGAAATTGATTCGCGACCAGCATCCGATTTCGCGCGCCGATATTGCGAAGACGACCGGATTGAACAAAGCGACCGTTTCCGCGCTTGTTGACGAACTGATCGCCGAGCATTTCGTCCATGAAAGCGGCATCGGCGAGTCAACCGGCGGGCGCCGGCCGCTCATGCTTCGCTTCAACGCCGACGCCGGCTCGCTTGTCGGCGTTGAGCTGGGGGTGAACTATTTGTATGCCGTGTTGACCAATTTAAACGCGGATATCCTTTGGGAGCAACGGCGTTCGTTCCGCCCGTCCGAAGGGCAGGAGGCGATCATCGGCGAAATGATTGAGCTTATCGAGGCGGCCATCCGCCGGGCGCCGGCGACGCCGTACGGCGTGATGGGAATCGGCATCGGTGTGCCGGGCGTCGTTCATACAGAAAGCGGGACGGTCATTTTTGCCCCGAACTTGCGCTGGGACGATGTCGCCTTGGCGGCTGTTTTGCAAAAACAGTGGCCCGAGCGTCCTGTCATTGTCGAGAATGAGGCGAAATTAGCAGCGCTTGGAGAAAAGTGGTTTGGCGCCGGCAACGAGTTCGCCCACTTCGTTTACATCAGCGCCGGCATCGGCATCGGCGCCGGCGTCGTTCTTCACCATCAGCTCTATCGCGGTGTCAGTGGCCTAGCTGGTGAAATCGGCCATCATACGATCGATGTCAACGGCATTCGCTGCAGCTGCGGCAACATCGGCTGCTGGGAAATGTATGCGTCGGAAAAATACATTGAACGCCGTTTGTCCGAAGAAGGGCGTTCCGAATGGCTCGATGACCGCTTTTCCATCGCCGCGATGGCACTGGCGGCGGAAAGCGATGAACAGCTGGCGCGCATTTTGGAAGAAGCAGGCCGCTATCTTGGCGTTGGGCTGTTGCAGGTGATTTACGCGTATAATCCGGAAGCGGTCATCATCGGCGGTCCACTTGCCCAAGCGGGCGAGTATGTGATCGGTCCGGCGCGCCAAGAAGTGAGAAAGCGCATTCTCGTCAAAAAAGAAAGCGAACCGTTGATCATCGCCTCGAAGCTGAAAGAGAAAAGCTGCGCTATCGGCGCGGCTGCTTCGGTGCTTGAGACGGTCGTTCTGCCGCCGGAATATGCGGCGGTCTAGCGCAAGCGAAAAGAGGCGTCTGCCTTTCCCGGCAGAGCGCCTCTTTCGTTAGGCTACGCTTTTTTCTTCACCTTCCCGGTCCACGTTTTAAAACCGCCTTTTAAATGATACAAGTCGCGGTACCCTTTCCGGTAGAGCATTTGCGCGGCCCGCCCGCTGCGCAGCCCGTTTTGGCAGTACAAATAGATCGGCTGGTCTTTGCGCAATTCTTTCATGCGCATGCGAAGCTGCGTGAGCGGGATGTTGCGCGCCCCTAAAATATGTCCAGCCGCAAACTCATCCGGTTCGCGGACGTCGACGAGTTGCGCTTTTCGATAACCGGCGCGGAACTCTTCCTCTGTCAATGCTTTGACAATTCTCCGCTGCCAGAAGTACGTAATGGCAGAATACACGATGATCGCGCCGAGAATAATGAGCAATGCTTCCACCCGTCCTGCCTCCTTTCGCTTCGTCTGCTATCTCCTATTATATAAAGTCGCCGCCGGGAAGCAAAGGGGTTTCACGATGCCATTTTTCTTTCCTTCACCGGCGTTGTTTGCTAAACTAGTAAAGGCGGCCAAAAGCGGCCCGCCCCTCAGCGGTGGTGGACAAGCCGCCGCAGCGTCTAGAGCATGGAACAATAGAGAAGGTGGAACGATGGCAAAAGAAGTATGGCGCTTTATCGATTCCGGCGATGGCTCGCCGTCGTTTAACATGGCGCTTGATGAAGCACTTCTCGATTGGCACAGCGAAGGAAAAATTCCGCCGACGGTCCGCTTTTACGGCTGGAATCCGCCGACGTTGTCGATCGGCTATTTTCAAAAAGTGGAGAAAGAAATTGACTTAGAGGCGGTCAAACGGCACGGCCTCGGCTTTGTTCGCCGGCCGACCGGAGGGCGCGGCGTCCTGCACGATAAAGAATTGACATACAGCGTGATCGTCTCCGAATCGCACCCAGCAATGCCGCAGACAGTGACGGAAGCGTATCGCGTCATTTCCCAAGGCATTTTGGAAGGGTTCCGCTACCTTGGATTGGATGCGTATTTTGCTGTGCCGAAAACGGAAGAAGAGAAGGCGGATTTGCGCAGCCCGCGCTCGGCCGTTTGTTTTGACGCGCCGTCGTGGTACGAGCTTGTCGTTGAGGGACGGAAAATCGCCGGCAGCGCGCAAACGCGGCAAAAAGGCGTCATTTTGCAGCACGGATCGATTTTGCTTGATCTGGACGAAGAGCTGCTGTTCAGTTTGTTTAAATACCCGAACGAGCGGGTGAAAGAGCGGCTGCAGCGCGATTTTAAAAAGAAAGCAGTCGCGATCAATGAGTTGACTAGCCGCACGGTGACGATCGAGGAAGCGAAAGAGGCGTTTTACAAAGGATTTGAAAAAGGGTTGAACATCGTGTTGGAGCCGTACACGCTCACCGCCGAAGAGCGGGCGTACGTCGAAGAGCTGGCGCGGACGAAATACGAGAGCGACGAGTGGAACTTTAAGCGCTAAGCAGCAACGTGGAAAATCGTTCGTTTTCCGGCAAAAACGGCGGCACTCACCCGTTTTTCTCCACTTTTCGCCGTGTTTTGCCTTTTTTTCTGCTTGACAAAAATCGAATCATTTGTTCTCTTTAACAATATATAGTATGATTTTCATAAAAAATCATACTATATATTGTTTTTTTCTGTTCGATATGGTAAGGTAGAGAAGACAGGACAACTTTGCCAAAAACATGAGAGATTATATAAAAGAGGAGAGATAGGAGAATGACGGTGGCGTCATCCGAAAAAATGAAGATCAATATTGACAAGCTGAACGAGGATATCCGCCTGTTTCCGCAAGTGCATCCGATTACGCCGGATATGCACATCACCCACAAAGGCGTATCCCGTTTAGTCATGCTTGACCGGTATTCGTTCAAAGATACGGAAAAGCTGACGCTCACACCGGGCGACTTCGTCGTGTTGACGATCAAGGAGGATCCGAAGTTCCCGGCCCGGGGGCTCGGGTTTATCGTCGACATCGACTGGGAGGCGAAAAAGGCGCGCGTGTTGATTGAAGACGAATACCGGCATGTGCTTGAAGGGGAAGAGGCGGAGACGGGCATTGTCGTCCGGTCGCTCGACATCATCGACAAGCCGCTCGAGATTTTTTACGAACAGATCGCCAAACGCAATGCGACCGGGCTGGCGGCAGTGGAAAAGACGGAAGAAAAGCGGAAAGAGTGGTTCGAAAAGTTTTATCAAGAGCTCGCCAGCTTGAATTTTGTTCCGGCCGGCCGCGTTTTGTACGGCGCGGGTTCAGGCAAGGAAGTGACGTATTTCAACTGCTATGTGATGCCGTTTGTGAAAGACTCGCGCGAAGGAATTTCCGAACATCGGAAGCAGGTGATGGAAATCATGAGCCGCGGCGGCGGCGTCGGCACGAACGGCTCGACATTGCGGCCGCGCCATACGCTTGCGCGCGGGGTGAACGGCAAATCGTCCGGGTCGGTCTCATGGCTTGACGACATTGCGAAGCTGACCCACCTTGTCGAGCAAGGTGGCTCCCGCCGCGGCGCCCAAATGATTATGCTTGCCGACTGGCACCCGGACATTATCGAATTCATCGTCTCGAAAATGCAAAACCCGCGCATTTTGCGCTACTTGCTCGAAAACATGGAAGACGAAGGAATCAAAAAAGCAGCGCGCGACAAGCTGAAATTCACGCCGCTCACCGACCGGGAGCGGGCGATGTACGAAGCGATCGTCCGCTACAAAAACGAGCCTGACTACGGCGGCTTCACTGAAGAAATCATTAAAGATGCCGAAGAAAAACTGCGCACCGGCGGCACATACACTGTGCACAACCCAGACTTTTTGACCGGGGCGAACATTTCCGTCTGCTTGACGAAAGAGTTCATGGAAGCGGTCGAAAAGGACGAAGAATATGCCCTCCGCTTCCCGGACGTTGAAACGTACTCCGAAGAAGAAATGCGTATTTACAACGAAAAATGGCATGAAGTCGGCGATGTGCGCGAATGGGAGAAAATGGGCTACCGCGTCCGCGTCTACCGGAAAATCCGCGCCCGCGAGCTCTGGAAGCTGATCAACATTTGCGCGACGTACTCGGCTGAACCGGGCATTTTCTTCATCGACAACGCCAACGAAATGACGAACGCCCGCGCGTACGGGCAAAAAGTGGTTGCGACCAACCCGTGCGGGGAACAACCTTTAGCACCGTATTCGGTGTGCAATCTGGCCGCCATCAACTTGGCCAACATGGTGGACAAAGAACGGAAGGTCATTGACTACGAAAAACTGAAGCGCACGGTCGAGATCGGGGTGCGGATGCAAGACAACGTCATTGACGCGACGCCGTACTTCCTTGAGGAAAACAAAAAACAAGCGCTCGGCGAGCGCCGCATCGGCCTCGGCGTCATGGGACTTGCGGACTTGCTCATTTATTGCGAAAAAGCGTACGGCTCTGAGGAAGGAAACCAGCTCGTCGACGAGCTGTTCCGCACGATCGCCACGACCGCGTACCGGGCGTCGATCGAGCTGGCGAAAGAAAAAGGCAGCTTCCCGTTCCTTGTCGGCAAAACGGAAGAAGAAACGCGCAAACTGCGTGAAGCGTTCATCAACACCGGCTACATGAAACGGATGCCGGAAGACATTCGCCAAGATATTTTGAAATACGGCATCCGCAACTCGCATTTGCTCACGGTGGCCCCGACAGGGTCGACAGGAACGATGGTCGGCGTCTCGACCGGGCTTGAGCCGTATTTCTCGTTCTCATACTACCGGAGCGGCCGCCTCGGCAAGTTTATCGAGGTCAAAGCCGACATCGTCCAAGAATATTTGGACAAACATCCGGAAGCCGATCCGAACAACTTGCCGCCTTGGTTTGTGACGGCGATGGACTTGCCGCCGGAAGCGCACGCCGATGTGCAATGCATCATCCAGCGCTGGGTCGACTCCAGCTTGTCAAAAACGGTCAACGCACCAAAGGGCTATACGGTCGAACAAGTGCAAAAAGTGTATGAGCGCTTATGGCGCGGCGGCGCGAAAGGCGGAACCGTCTACGTCGACGGCAGCCGCGATGCGCAAGTGTTGACGCTGAAAGCGGAAGAAAACCGGATCGAAGAGCAGCTTGAACTGATTCCAGAGGAAACGGAAGAGGAAACAAAGAAGCGCGCTGTCGTTCTTGTGGATACAATTCAAGATGTGCGCGCCACCGATGTGACGATCGGCTCCGAAATCGGCAACATTTGCCCGATTTGCCGCGAAGGGACGGTCGAAGAGATCGGCGGCTGCAATACGTGCACCAACTGCGGCGCCCAGCTGAAATGCGGGCTGTAATGTAACGGAGAGAAGCTCCCGATTTCGAAAACGCTGGTTTCCATAGCGAAACCGGCGTTTTTTTTACATAAAAGGAGAGAGCGGAAATATAGTGTAAGAGAGCAGAGGAAAAAGAAAGGGGGAGCGTCATGATTGTCCATGTCGTAAAGCGCGGCGAGGCGCTTTGGCAGCTGTCTCGGCGCTACGACGTCCCGCTTGAGCGGATCATCGCCGCCAACCAATTGAGCGACCCGAACCGACTGGCCGTCGGGCAAGCCGTTGTCATCCCGGTGCCGTATCGCTACCATACCGTTCGCGCAGGGGAAGCGCTATGGCAAATCGCCCGCCAGTACGGAGTGACGGTCGAGGCGATTGTACAGGCGAACCGGATCACCAATCCATCGCTCCTTTATCCAGGGACCACTTTGGTCATCCCGGCGCGCATCCATACGGTGCGAAGCCGAGAAACGCTGGCGCAAATCGCTTCAGTCTACGGAGTGACGGTTCAGCAGCTGATTGAGGTAAACGACATCACCGACCCAAACCGGATCGTCCCCGGACAGCGCCTCATCATTCCGCCGGCCAAACCGCTGATCGAAGTCAATGCGTTTACGGTGGATCAAGGGGAAAAAGGAGCCGAACAAGTGCGCCAAGTCGGCCGCCATTTGACCTATGCCGCGCCATTCACCTACACGATCCGCGCCGATGGCGGGCTCAACCCCATCAATGATGCGGCGATCATTCAGGCGGCTTATGCCGAACGCGTTGTGCCGATGATGACGATCACAAACTTTACGTACCGAGACCCGGGCTCTAGGCTAGCGCAGACGATTTTGGGAGACATTGCCCTGCAAACGCGGCTGCTTGACAACGCCATTCAGGTGATGCGGGCGAAAGGATATCGAGCGTTGAATGTCGATTTTGAAAACGTCTATCCGTCCGACCGTGAGCGGTACAACGAGTTTTTGCGGCGGGCGGCCGACCGGCTTCACGCCGAAGGGTATATTTTATCGACGTCGCTGGCGCCGAAAATTAGCGCTGAACAAAAAGGGCTGCTGTACGAAGCGCACGACTACCCAGCCCACGGGCGCATCGCCGATTTTGTTGTCCTGATGACCTATGAGTGGGGCTACCGGTTTGGGCCGCCGCAAGCCATTTCTCCGGTGAATCAAATCCGGCGCGTGCTCGATTATGCGGTGACCGCCATTCCGCGGAGTAAAATTATGATGGGGTTTCAAATTTATGCGCGCGACTGGGTGCTGCCGCACGTGCAGGGGCAAGAGGCGGAAACGTTCAGCCCAAAAGAAGCGGTTGAGCGCGCCATTCGCTACGGAGCGTCCATTCAGTACGATCCGGCGGCTGCTTCGCCGTTTTACCGCTACACGGACGAACACGGGCGCCAGCACGAAGTATGGTTTGAGGACGCTCGCAGCGCGTTGGCAAAATTTGAATTGGTGAAAGAATACGGATTGCGCGGAATCAGCTACTGGGTGCTCGGGTATCCGTATCCAGAAAACTGGGTGCTGTTAGAAGACAACTTCCGCGTTCGCAAACGCGGATAAACGAATGGAGCGTATGCGCATGGGGCATGCGCTTTTTTACTTTGCGCTTTGGAGTTCCAACCGTTTTTTCAGCTGGTAGATCTCGGTGTCGTGCTGGCCGATTTTGCTGCTTAAATACTCGATGGCGATGTTTGCGTTGCGCCAATCGTTCGACAAAATTTCGAACATGCGCTGATGGTCGGCGAGCTCGTCCTCGATTTTTTTGAAATGGCTGCGCGTCTCGATGATGAAATGGTCCAGTTTTTCCTCAAGACGCATTTGCCGTTCCTCGAGCTGCCGCTGCTGTTCTTCAAGACGCTGTTGCCGTTCCTCAAGCCGCGCTTGCCGCTCTTCAAGCCGCAACTGCCCGGCTTCTAGACGGTCGAGACGTTCATGAATCGGCTGCAGCTCTTCTTTCAGCACTGAGCGAAGCAATTCGACAAG
This sequence comes from Geobacillus jurassicus NBRC 107829, assembly GCF_001544315.1. Lineage (GTDB taxonomy): Bacteria > Bacillota > Bacilli > Bacillales > Anoxybacillaceae > Geobacillus > Geobacillus jurassicus. The sequence continues at coordinate 206 of NZ_BCQG01000020.1, read as the reverse complement.
CTCACGAGACATTCCACATCCCTCCCTTGCTGTTTAGTTTTATTGTACCATTGTGCTCACGGGTTGTCATGGCGAATCCTAAAGATGTGCGAATGTTTGGGAAGGAAAACAGTGTGTGTTGCTTGAGCGGATTCGCGAAATCGGCCGTCAACGGGACTTGTTCCACGTGTACAACAATATGTGGGATCCGAAATTGCATCTGCAGG
>NZ_BCQG01000019.1 GCF_001544315.1 Geobacillus jurassicus NBRC 107829 | reverse complement strand
CGAACGCCGATCGCTGGAAAACACTGACCATCCCGAAAAAAAAGAAACCGCTCAGCCCTTCCGCCAAAAAGCGAGCGCCAGTCCTCATGGATGAAGACGGCGCTCGCTTCGTCGGTAAAGGGGACATCGCTTGTTCACTTTTGCTGCATCTTGAACTCTAAAAACAGCTCGTTGTAGTAGGCGAGCATTCGCTTTCCTAAGTTTTCGTACACTTCCAAATGCCCCGCTGAATCCAAATCGGGGTAAAAGCGCCGATCGCCGGCGATGTCTTTCGGCAAATAGGCAAGCGCCTTTTTGTTCGGCGTCGAATAGCCGACATACTCGGCGTTTTGCGCCGCGTGTTTCGGGTCGAGCATAAAATTGATAAACGCATGCGCTCCTTCGATGTTTTTTGCTGTTTTCGGAATGACCATGTTGTCAAACCATAAGTTGGAGCCTTCTTTCGGCACGACATAGTCGAGCTTGTCATTTTCCGCGATGATTTCCGCCGCATCGCCCGACCAGACGACGCCAACGGCCGCTTCCTCATTGGCGAGAAGCATCTTGATTTCATCGCCGACAATCGCCTTCACATTGGGCATGAGCCGATCGAGTTTTCGCTTTGCTTCTTGCAGATGGGCTTTGTTCGTCTCATTGAGCGAATAGCCGAGGCTGTTTAACGCCATGCCCATTACTTCGCGCGCTCCGTCGACAAGCAAAATTTGATTGCGCAAGTCCGGGTCCCATAAGTCGTTCCAGCTGGTGATTGTCTTGCCGCCAAGCATTTTCTTGTTGTAGACGATGCCGACCGTCCCCCAAAAATACGGCACCGAATACCGGTTGTGCGGATCAAACGGCAAATCGAGAAACAGTGGCTCGATGTATTTGAAATTGGGGAGCTTGTTATGATCAAGCGGCAGAAGCAGTTTTTCCTCGATCATTTTGCTGATGGCGTAGTCCGACGGAACGGCGACATCAAACGTCGTCCCGCCTTGGGCGATTTTCGCCATCATCGCTTCATTGGAATCAAACGTCTGGTAAATGACTTTCCAACCCGTTTCTTTCTCAAATTGACGAATGAGCGCGGGGTCAATATAATCGCCCCAGTTGTAAACGGTCACTGTTTTGCCACTGCCATACCCTTCCGCTTCGTTCAACCGCTCGGTGATAAACATGAGAGCGAACGCCGCGATGAACACGGCCGCAAACCCTTGAACAAGCCGTTTCACCTACTTTCGCCCCCCTATTCCGTACACTCGGCCGCCTTTTTGGCTGAGCACATAATAGCCGACGACAAGCAGCATCGTAAATAAAAATAACAGCGTCGACAGGGCGTTAATGGACAGCGAAATGCCTTGGCGCGCCCGCGAATAAATTTCCACCGACAGCGTTGAAAAGCCGTTGCCGGTGACGAAAAACGTCACGGCAAAGTCATCGAGCGAATACGTGAGCGCCATGAAAAAGCCCGCCCATATGCTCGGCGCCAAAAACGGCAGCACCACGCCCGACAGCACTTGCCAATGCCCCGCCCCTAAATCGCGCGCCGCATCGATCAACGTCGGGCTCATTTCCTCCAGTTTCGGCAGCACCATCAATACAACAATCGGCACGCTAAAAGCGATATGGGACAACAGCACAGATTTGAACCCTAGTTGAATTCCAGCGATCGTAAACAACAGCAAAAACGAGGCGCCGATAATGACGTCCGGGCTGACGATCAGCACGTTGTTGAGGGCGAGAAGAACGTGTTTCGCCCGCTGCTGCTTGACATAGTAAATCGCCAATGCCCCCATGACTCCTAAAATCGTCGCGATCGCCGCGGACAATAAGGCGATGACAATCGTATTCAGCACGATCATCAACAATCGATCGTCCGACAATACATCGCGATACCATTTCAAGGTGAACGATTGAAAATCGTGCATCGCCCCGCCGCTGTTGAACGAATAATACATCAAATAGACAATCGGCGTATACATCACGGCAAACACGACCAAAAGATACACGCGTCCCCACCAATGTGTCCGTTTCATCGGCTTCCCTCTTTCCTTCCGGTTCCTGTCAAGACGACAATGACGGCCATCGCCGCCATTAAGACAACGGCGATCGTCGCCCCCATCCCCCAATCTTGTGTGACAAGGAAGTGCTGCTCGATGGCGGTGCCGAGCGTAATGACGCGGTTGCCCGCGACAAGACGCGTAATCATAAACAACGACAATGCCGGGATAAACACGGCTTGGCAGCCGGCCTTCACCCCGCTAAGCGTGAGCGGGAAGACAACGCGGCGGAACGTCGTCCACGCCGAAGCGCCCAAATCGCGGGCGGCATCAATGAGTGACGGCGGCAATTCTTCAAGAGCATTAAAAATCGGCAGCACCATAAACGGAATAAAAATGTACACCGATACAAACACAAAGCTGAAATCGGTAAACAACAGCTGACGCGCTCCAATGCCAAGCGTCTGCAACAGGGCGTTGGCCAAACCGTACGTGCCGAACAGCCCTAAAAACGCATACACCTTCAGCAACAAATTCACCCACATCGGCAAGATGAGCAACAACAGCCATAACTGCTTGTGCTTCGTTTTTGTCAGCCAATAGGCGGTCGGATAGCCAATCAACAGCGACACAAGGGTAATCAAAAACGCGTACCAAAACGAATACGCCATCATTTTCAAATAAATGGGCGTCAACACTTTTTCATAATTCGCAAGCGTCCAATGCCCATCCATATCCAAAAACGATTCGTACAATAAGAAAACAATCGGGGCGATGACAAACAAAACAAGCCAAATGCCATAAGGGACTAAATACCAGTTCCGCCACGTCCGCTCCATCATTCGCCCCCGTCCTCCCTTTCGGCCCGCATGACGTGAATCGCTTCCGGTTCAAAACGAAGGCCGACGATTTCCCCGACTTCCGCCTTTTTCGTCGAATGGACAAGCCATTCATTCCCATTTTCATCGTAGCCGCAAATTTCATAATGGACGCCGCGGAATAAGAGCGAATCGACACGAATGACGATCTGGCCGGCTTCCGGCGCTGCGAGTTCCAAATCTTCCGGGCGGATGACGACGTCGACCGGTTCATTCGGGGCAAAGCCGCGGTCGACGCAAACGAAGCGCTGGCCGGCAAACTCAACGAGAAAATCTTCGATCATGCGCCCCGGTAGAATGTTCGATTCCCCGATAAAATCAGCGACAAACCGGTTCACTGGCTCATCGTAAATCTCTTTTGGGGTTCCAAACTGCTGAATTTTCCCTTTATTTAGAACAAAAATGTAATCAGACATCGCCAGCGCTTCTTCTTGATCATGCGTGACGAAAATAAACGTGATCCCCAACCGGCGCTGCAGTTCACGAAGTTCGTACTGCATTTCCGTGCGCAGCTTCAAATCCAACGCCGAGAGCGGCTCATCAAGAAGCAGCACTTCCGGCTCATTCACAATCGCCCGGGCAATCGCGACGCGCTGCCGCTGGCCGCCGGACATCTCTTGAATGCGGCGGCGCTCATATCCTTCCAAGTTGACAAACTGGAGCGCTTCGCTCACTTTGCGGCGAATGTCCGCTTCTTTCATTTTTTTCACGCGCAAGCCAAAGGCGACGTTTTCAAATACGTCAAGATGCGGAAACAAGGCGTAATCTTGAAAAACAGTATTGACTTGCCGCTTGTTCGGCGGGACGTTCTGAATCGGCTTCCCGTGGAAATAAATCGTTCCTTGCGTTGGCTCGATAAACCCCGCAATCAGCCGCAAAATCGTCGTCTTCCCGCACCCCGACGGCCCAAGCAGCGTATAAAACTTTCCGCGCTCAATCGCAAAGCTGACATCATCCAATACAGTCATGCCGTCATATTCCTTCGTCACTCGCTCGAAGCGGATGATTTCTTCTCCGTTCACTTCCAGCCCCCCGTCTTCTTCATTTCTATCATTCCTAATTAGAACATAGGGGCAGCGAAAGTGCAACGACAAAACGATCGTTGAACCATCTTCCCGCCCATGCCAATGCTTTAAGAAGGGAAAAATGGTCGACGATGCAATTGACAAGGCAACATGCCGCCCATTTTCCTCTCTTACAGAAGCTTGTCTGTCAGACATAATCAAAGTATTGAAAAAATAGATTCAAAATATTTTTACCTCTATCGGCTCAAACGTTTCTATTGAGCATGGCAAAAACCAATTTTTTCTATTATAATATATCTATGAATTCTGTTAGGGAGGAATGAAATTGAAAAGCATTAAACCCGGCCGCGGCCCATCGATGCAAGGATTGGTTGGAAGCATCGCCGCTGTGTTGTTCGGCGTCTTTTGGATGGTGATGGCGTCCTCGATCACCGCTGATTCGCCGTTTCCCGCCGCCCGCTTTTTTCCGTTTTTCGGCCTTGTCGTCATCGCCATCGGCGTGTTTCAAGGGATTTACCATTACAAAAACGCGACGGGAAAACAGCGCATGTCCTTGTTGGACATTGTCGACAGCGAGGAAGAGCCCGACCCGCTGAACGTCCGATTCGGAAGCCATAAACAGCCAAACAAGCATTGTCCTCATTGCGGCGGGCATGTGCAGCACGATTTCCAATTTTGCCCCCGATGTGGGAAAGCGCTTCTCCCTTGATTCGGGAAATTCTTTTTTTGAAATTTCCTTGCTTCACCGTATTGAATAATTTCGAAAAATACATTAAATTATATAGTAATCATCAAAACGTCATCGCACAATTGCATACCGGCATTCTTATCAAGAGAGGGGGAGGGACTGGCCCGATGAACCCTCAGCAACCTGGCCCGCGGCCAAGGTGCTAAATCCAGACAGGCGGAAGCCTGGAAGATAAGAAGAAGCGAATGAAAAGTCTTCTTCTTAGAAGGCTTTTTTCTTTTACTACGGAGAAACGGGGGAATGGAACGTGGGATTGCTGGATGAGTTGAAAGAACGCATTCTCATCGCTGACGGAGCGATGGGGACGCTTCTATATTCGCACGGCATTGACCGTTGTTTTGAAGAATTGAATCTATCCAATCCAGATGAAATCGTTCATATTCACGAGGCGTATATCGCCGCGGGCGCCGATGTCATTCAGACGAATACATACGGCGCCAACTATGTGAAACTCGCCCGCTACGGCCTTGAAGATGAGGTGCCCGCGATCAACCGCGCCGCTGTTAGGCTGGCGAAACAAGCGGCGAACGGACGGGCATACGTGCTCGGGACGATCGGAGGGCTGCGCACGTTAAACAAAAGCGTCGTCACGCTCGAAGAAGTGAAGCGGACGTTTCGCGAGCAGCTGTTTGTCCTGCTGGCTGAAGGGGTCGACGGCGTGCTGCTCGAGACGTATTACGATTTGGAAGAGTTGGAGACAGTGCTTGCCATCGCCCGCAAAGAGACCGACTTGCCGATTATCGCTCACGTCTCGCTTCATGAAGTCGGCGTCTTGCAAGATGGCACGCCGCTCGCGGACGCCCTTGCCCGCCTAGAGGCGCTCGGGGCCGATGTCGTCGGACTGAACTGTCGTCTCGGTCCGTATCATATGCTTCGGTCGCTCGAGGAAGTGCCGCTGCCAAAGCAGGCGTTTTTGTCGGCGTATCCGAACGCCAGCCTTCCGGATTACCGCGACGGCCGGCTTGTCTATGAGACGAACGCTGAATATTTCGAGGAAACGGCCAAAGCGTTCCGCGACCAAGGGGTGCGCTTGATCGGCGGGTGCTGCGGCACGACGCCGAAACATATTGAAGCGATGGCAAAAGCGCTCTCCGACCGAACGCCGGTGACGGAAAAAACGGTGAAACGGCGCGCCATCTCTGTATCTGTTTCCGCTGACATCCCGTCAGCGGCCACGCCGCTTCCCGAGCTCGCCCGCACGCGCCGCTCGGTCATTGTGGAGCTGGATCCGCCGAAAAAATTGGGGATTGACAAGTTTCTTGCCGGGGCGAAAGCGCTCCATGACGCCGGCATCGATGCGCTGACGTTGGCCGACAACTCGCTCGCCACGCCGCGCATCAGCAACGCCGCTGTCGCCACGATCATCAAGGAGCGGCTCGGCGTCCGCCCGCTTGTGCATATTACATGCCGCGATCGCAATTTGATCGGCTTGCAGTCGCATTTGATGGGCTTGCATACGCTCGGCATCACCGACGTGCTCGCCATTACCGGCGATCCGTCGAAAATCGGCGACTTCCCAGGGGCGACGTCGGTGTATGATTTATCATCGTTCGATTTGATCCGCTTGATCCGCCAGTTTAACGAAGGGCTGTCGTACTCGGGCAAACCGCTTGGGCAAAAAACGAACTTCTCGATCGGCGCTGCGTTCAACCCGAACGTCCGCCATTTGGACAAAGCGGTCGAGCGGATGGAGAAAAAAATTCAGTGCGGCGCTCACTACTTCTTGACCCAACCAGTTTACTCGGAAGAAAAAATCGTACAAATGTACGAGGCGACGAAACACCTTGACACGCCGATTTACATCGGCATTATGCCGCTTGTGAGCGCGCGCAACGCCGAGTTTTTGCATCATGAAGTGCCGGGGATCACCCTTTCCGATGAGATTCGCGCCCGCATGGCCGCCTGCGGCGGCGACCCGGTGCAAGCAGCGCGCGAAGGGATCGCCATCGCCAAATCGCTCATTGACGCTGCGTTCGATTTGTTTAACGGCATTTATTTGATCACGCCGTTTTTGCGCTATGACATGACGGTCGAGCTTGTCCGCTACATTCACGAAAAAGAAGCGGCCGCGAAAGAAAGGAAGGTTGTTCATGGCTAAGGTCACCTTAGAACAGCAGCTGCAGAAAAAAATTCTTGTCATCGACGGCGCCATGGGCACGATGATCCAAAGCGCGAATTTATCGGCCGCCGACTTTGGCGGCGAGGCGTATGAAGGGTGCAACGAATATTTGACATTGACCGCGCCGCATGTCATCCGCGGCATCCATGAAGCGTATTTGGGAGCGGGCGCCGATATCATCGAAACGAACACGTTCGGGGCGACACGCATCGTGCTGGATGAATACGGCCTGGGTCATTTAGCGCTTGAGTTGAACATCGAAGCGGCCAAGCTCGCCAAGCAAGCAGCGGAATCGTTTTCGACGCCGGACTGGCCGCGCTTTGTCGCCGGTTCGATGGGCCCGACGACGAAAACGTTGTCGGTTACAGGCGGGGCGACGTTTGATGAGCTTGTCGCCGCCTACGAAGAACAGGCGCGTGGGCTGTTGTTGGGCGGCGTCGACCTTCTTCTGCTCGAGACGTGCCAAGATACACTCAATGTCAAAGCCGGTTTTCTCGGCATTTCGAAGGCGTTTGAGGCGGTCGGCCGCCGCGTGCCGCTCATGATTTCCGGCACGATCGAACCGATGGGCACGACGCTTGCCGGGCAGGCGATCGATGCGTTTTTCATCTCGGTGCGCCATATGAAGCCGATCGCCGTCGGCTTAAACTGCGCGACCGGCCCGGAGTTTATGACCGACCATTTGCGCACGCTCGCCTCGCTTGCGGATACGGCGGTCAGCTGTTACCCGAACGCCGGTCTGCCGGATGAGGAAGGCCGCTACCATGAAACGCCGGACATGCTGGCGGAGAAAATCCGCCGCTTTGCCGAAAAGGGATGGATCAACATCGTCGGCGGGTGCTGCGGCACGACGCCCGACCATATTCGCGCCATTGCCGAAGCGGTGCGTGATCTTCCACCGCGGGCAATCCCGTCTTCGTTTGATGTGCACGCCGTCTCGGGCATCGATGCGCTCATTTATGATGAAACGATGCGCCCGCTCTTTGTCGGCGAGCGGACAAACGTCATCGGTTCGCGCAAATTCAAGCGCCTCATCGCCGAAGGCAAGTACGAAGAAGCGGCGGAAATCGCCCGCGCCCAAGTGAAAAACGGCGCCCATGTCATCGACATTTGCTTGGCCGACCCGGACCGCGACGAACTCTATGACATGGAACAGTTCGTCCGCGAAGTCGTGAAAAAAGTGAAAGTGCCGCTCGTCATCGACTCGACCGACGAGCGCGTCATTGAACGCGCCCTCACCTACTCGCAAGGGAAAGCGATCATCAATTCGATCAACTTAGAAGACGGTGAGGAGCGGTTTGCGAAAGTCGTTCCTCTCTTGCACAAATACGGCGCCGCCGTCGTCGTCGGCACGATCGATGAACAAGGGATGGCCGTCACCGCGGAGCGGAAACTTGAGATCGCCTTGCGTTCGTATGACTTGCTGGTGAACCGCTACGGCGTCCCAGCGCGCGACATCATTTTCGACCCGCTCGTCTTCCCGGTCGGCACTGGCGATGAGCAATACATCGGCGCGGCGAAAGAAACGATCGAAGGCATCCGCCTCATTAAAGAGCAGCTGCCCGAGTGCTTGACGATGCTCGGCATCAGCAACGTCTCGTTCGGCTTGCCGCCGGCCGGACGCGAGGTGCTCAACTCCGTCTTTTTATACTATTGCACGCAAGCCGGGCTCGATTACGCCATCGTCAACACCGAGAAACTGGAGCGTTTTGCCTCGATTCCGGAAGAGGAAGTGCGAATGGCTGAGGCGCTTCTTTTTGACACAAACGACGAAACATTAAACGCCTTTATCGAATTTTACCGAAGCAAAATCACCGCCGCCAAACCGGCGCAGACGAACTTGAGCTTGGAAGAGCGGCTCGCCCGCTACGTCATTGAAGGGTCGAAAGACGGGCTCATTCCCGATTTGGAGAAGGCGCTTGAGATCTACTCCGATCCGCTGTCCATCATCAACGGCCCGCTTATGGCCGGAATGGATGAAGTCGGGCGGCTGTTCAACAACAACCAGCTCATCGTCGCCGAAGTGCTGCAAAGCGCGGAAGTGATGAAAGCGGCCGTCGCCTTTTTAGAGCCGTATATGGAAAAGAAAGAAGGAAGCACAAAAGGAAAAGTCATTCTCGCCACCGTCAAAGGCGATGTCCATGACATCGGCAAAAACTTGGTCGACATTATTTTAAGCAACAACGGCTACGAGGTGATCGACCTCGGCATTAAAGTCGCCCCGCAACAACTCATTGAAGCGGTGCGCGAACATCAACCGGACATCATCGGGCTGTCGGGCTTGCTCGTCAAATCGGCCCAGCAGATGGTCGTCACCGCCCAAGATTTGCGCCAAGCGGGCATCTCAACCCCGATTTTAGTCGGCGGCGCCGCCTTGACGCGCAAGTTTACGGAAAACAAAATTGCGCCCGAGTACGACGGCATCGTCCTGTATGCGAAAGACGCCATGGACGGGCTTGCGCTCGCCAACCAAATCCAGCAAGGAGAGATTGACTACAAGAAAAAAGAAGCGGCAGAAACCGACCCGACGGGAACCACTGCTGTCACCATAGCGGCCAAATCGAACGTCTCGACCGATGTGCCGGTCTACGTCCCGGCGGACCTCGACCGCCACGTGCTGCGAAATGTGCCGCTTGACCACATTCTGCCGTACGTCAACTGGCAAATGGTGCTCGGACACCACCTCGGCTTGAAAGGAAAGGTGAAACGGCTGCTTGAGGAGAAAGACGAAAAAGCGTTGGCGTTAAAAGCGGTCGTCGACGAACTCCTCGCCGAAGCGAAAGAGCATCACTGGATTCAGCCCGCCGGCGTCTACCGCTTCTTCCCGGCGCAAAGCGACGGCAACCGGGTATACATTTACGATCCGTCCGACCGGCAAACAGCGCTTGAAACGTTTGACTTTCCGCGTCAGCCAAGGCCGCCGTACCTTTGCCTTGCCGATTACTTGAAATCAAAAGAAAGCGGCGAAATGGATTACGTTGGCTTGTTCGCCGTCACCGCCGGGCATGGCGTCCGCGAACTCGCCCAGCGGTGGAAAGACGAAGGCGAATTTTTGAAAAGCCACGCCATCCAAGCATTGGCGCTTGAAATCGCCGAAGGGTTCGCCGAACGAATCCATCAAATTATGCGCGACCGCTGGGGCTTCCCGGACGATCCGGACTTCACGATGGAAGAGCGCTTCGCCGCCAAATACCAAGGCCAGCGCTACTCGTTCGGCTACCCAGCCTGTCCGAACTTGGAAGATCAAGAGAAACTGTTCCGCCTGCTTCATCCAGAAGACATCGGCATCCGCCTCACCGATGGCTATATGATGGAGCCGGAAGCATCCGTCTCCGCTATTGTCTTTGCTCACCCGGAAGCGCGGTATTTCAATGTGTTATAAGCAGGAAACGAGCTGGCCGAATAGGCCGGCTCGTTTGTCGTTTTTCGTTGAATGCTCCACCCGAACGATATACCTCACATTTCGCACCCTCTCGACAAAAATCGGGAGGATTTTTTCATGTTCCTGTCGAATGAATCCTTGAAATACACGGAAAGCAAGGGAGTTGCCACATGATGAGCGTTCAAATCCGTGCCATTTATGAAAGTTCCTATTTGAACTCATATTTCGCGACCTTTGCATAATATACAAAAAACAACCCGAAAATTCGCATAAAAATAATTTTTTATACAAAAAATTGTAAAATAACTAATTTTTATTCGATAAAATCGGGCTTGTTTTGAATTTTTATTCAGGATGCGAAATGTGAGATTTAAGCAATATTTCCTTATTATTTTCGGAACCATTTTTTGTAATCCACGACCAAAACATTAATGCTATTAAAGCATAAAATTGTACCAAATTGGCAATATTTTCAGTATACGGAATTATTTCTTTTGGATAAAAGAGTGGGTCATGATAATCAATCAAACCATGAATAAAAATAGACACATATAGGTTACTTGTTCTAAGATAAGCAAGTACAAAAAATATACCAAGTATAAAAGTTTGAATCAAATAAGGTACCGTCAAGAATTTTGTGTAATGAAAGATAGATAGGGTATCTCTGAATGGATTTGGAATAGATAAGAGTCGGTTTCCTCCGCACAGGAGACAGAATATTCTGTCTCCTGTGCGGAAAGGGAGAATCCCCTTACTTTGTTATTTACAGTATTTGGTTAATTGTAACGTTCTTCAAACATTCGCTGGAGGGCTTCCTGCGCTTCGGCAAATCCTCACAACTTTCGCTCTGCCCATTTCTCATTAAAATCTTGAATGGTCAAATACACGATTTTTTCCGCGGCTTCTAAACTATTCAAACTGTTCATCGGCTTTAGACGTTTCCGAATCTCCTTGATTGTTCGTTCAATCGCATTCGTCGTGTAAATCACACTTCGAATACTGTTCGGATCGTCCATAAATGTGAGGAGAACATCCAACTCATTGGCCCAAGATTGGACTTCTCTCGGATGCTTGCTTGACCATTTCGATTCAAATTGTTGAAACATCTCCAATGCCGTTTTTTTATTCGGAGATCGATAAATGAGTTTCAAATCTTCCGCCATTTCGAATTGGTCTTTTTTCCGAACACGATTTAGGGTGCTGCGGACTTTGTGAACGATGCAACGCTGTACGTCCGCTTTCGGATAAACCGCCCGAAAGGCTTCCTCCAGCCCCGGAAGACCATCAAATACGCCCAGAAGCACTTCCTTGACGCCTCTTTGGTAAAGGTTCTGAAGGATTTCCCGCCATCCATAGGCGCTTTCTTGCCCTCCTACAAAGAAATCAAGAATTTCGCGATACCCTTCTTCGTTCACCCCTAACACCCATAAATGGCTTCTTTCTCTGCCGTATCGCGGCGAAGTTTCACGTACAAACCGTCTAAATATAAGACCGAATAACGCTTGTGTAGTGGACGGCTGCGCCATTTTTCGATATCTTCCTTTACGACGTCGGTAATACGGCTGATCGTCGCAGGAGAATAGGCTTTTCCTAGAATTCGTTCGATAAACTTGCCAATTTCCCGGGTGCTCATGCCGCTTTGATACATCCGAATGATAGCTTCCTCCAGCCATCCCGTGTGGCGTTGATAAGGAGCAAACAACTGCGTTTGAAATTCCCCGTTTCGGTCTCTTTGGGACCAAAAGCCCCTCAATCCGGCCATATTGCGTATCTAGATTTCGTTGATAGCAGCCGTTTCTCATATTGGATGTGTCTGCCTGTTCGATTTCGAGGAAATTTTTGATTTCTTCCCGCATAATCAGCTCTAATTTTTCTTTCACAAACTGACGAATGGCATTTTCCAGTTGATTTGCCCAGTCCATATTCGATATACTTTTAGACATAGGTAGGGTTCTCCTTTCTCTGGAATGTTTTTCGTTCAATCAGAGAATACCCTACCTTTTTCTTTTTGGGTAGAATAAATATTTTTTGTGTTCCCTATTTGGATTATGATTCCTGATCCTCATCACTCATTTTTATCATGAATCCCGATCCGACACATAATTCCCCTCCCTCGTCCCATACTAACAATGACAATGACAATGACAGCCAAGGAGGAGACATGATGGTTACAAAACAACAAGCAACGCTGCCGCCGCAGCACCAGACGCGCCAGCCGGGCCTGCAAACGGAAATGAACCCGCAGCCGGTCACCATCAAAGACACCTATAAAGGAAGCGGCAAGCTCGAAAACAGAGCCGCCATCATCAGCGGCGGCGACAGCGGCATCGGCCGGGCGGTCGCGGTCCATTTCGCCAAAGAAGGCGCCGATGTCGCGATTGTCTATCTCAACGAACACGAAGATGCCGAGGAAACGAAACGGCTCGTCGAGCAGGAAGGAAGACGATGTTTGACCATTGCGGGAGACATTGGGGACGAAGCGTTTTGTAAAGAGGCGGTGAAGCAGACGATGGAAGTGTTTGGCAAGCTCGACATCGTCGTCAACAACGCCGCCGAGCAGCACCCACAGCCGAATTTTCTCAACATTACCGCCGCGCAGCTGGAAAAAACGTTCCGCACGAACGTGTTCGGCTGCTTTTTCCTAACGAAAGCGGCGCTCCCGCACTTAAAAAACGGAAGCTCCATCATTAACACCGCCTCAATCACCGCTTATGAGGGAAATGAACAGTTGATCGACTACTCGGCGACAAAAGGCGCGATCGTGGCGTTCACCCGCTCGCTCGCCAAAGCGCTCGTCGGCCAAGGCATCCGCGTCAACGGCGTCGCCCCAGGCCCGATTTGGACGCCGCTCATCCCGTCGACGTTCCCAAGCGAGCAAGTCGCCGCATTTGGCGCCAACACGCCGATGAAACGGCCCGGCCAGCCGAGCGAAGTCGCTCCGTGCTACGTCTTTTTGGCGAGCGACGAATCGTCCTACATGACCGGGCAAATGCTTCATGTAAATGGCGGCAAGTTCATCAGCGTTTGACCACAGCGGCTGCCCGTTTCGATGCGGCCGCCGTTGCCAAGCCTTTTTGACAAAATCGCGTTACCTTTTCTTACAAAAATGTAGAATGATTGTTAAAAAATCGATATGATAAAGCTACGATGTTCCTCTACTTCTTTGCAAGGTGCCCCTCTTCTCTCAGTCCGTCCCACTACTGGGGCGGGCGGTTTTTTGTCACATAGCGAGCAGCCAATCCGGTTCAGACAAGTACGTTTGACATTCATTTAAGGCGTGTTGAGCCATCACGCCATCGATAAGACGGTGATCGTAAGTAAGGGACAGCGGCATCACAAAAGCAATCTCAATCGAATCATCGACGACCACCGGTTTTTTCTCAACTTTCCCGATTCCTAAAAGGCAAGACTGCGGATAATGAATAATCGGCGTGAACCACGAACCATTGGCCGAGCCGATATTCGAAATTGTGCATGTCCCCCCACTCATCTCCGCCGCTTGAATCGTTCCGGCTCTCGCCTTCGCCGTCAATGCTTCAATTTCTTTCGCAATTTGGAACAACGATTTTTGATCCGCATCACGAATCACCGGAACGAGCAATCCCCGGTCAGTATCAACCGCAATCCCAATGTGAATGGATTCGTGAATGACGATTTCTTCTCGTTCCTCATCAAGCGAGGCATTGAGCATCGGATACTTTTTCAACACCGCCGCCAGCGCTTTGACGGTATAAGCCAAATACGTCAATTTAATCCCTTGCTGCTCGGCTAATGGTTTGATCCGTTGGCGATGTTGAACAAGGCGAGTCGCATTTGCTTCGCCAAAATGGGTGACTTGCGGAATGGTCCGCGTTGACCGCGCCATCGCTTGGGCGATGACTTTACGGATGCCTGTCAGCGGCACTCGGCGCGCTGTTTCCTTGTTCTCCTGCTTTTCTAACATCTCCACACTGACAGCAACCTCATCTGTTGCTTTTTGCTGCCGAACCGACAACGCTGCTTCAATATCGCTTTTCAATATTCTTCCGTTCTTTCCGCTTGGAGTGATTTCCTCTAAAGACACGTTCTGCTCGCGGGCAAACTTTCGCACTGACGGGGCAGCCACAATGTGTTTTTGCGGCCCCCCTTGTTTTCCCGCGCTCGCCGCACGGCGAATATCGTCTTCCGTGATTTTGCCGTTCGCCCCCGTTGGTGTGACTGTACGCCAATCGACACCAAGCTCCTTGGCCAGTTTTTTTACGCGTGGGGTGATCTTGATCTCTGGCTGCGGATCTCCGCCGTCCGGAACAAACGTTTCGACGGCAATGACGGCCAGCACTTCACCGACCTTGGCCGTATCCCCTCGTTTCTTTTTGATCTCTTTTACTGTTCCCGACTCGGGAGCGTGAATTTCTGAAACGGCCTTTTCGGTTTGCACTTCCACTAGCGTGGCTCCTTTTTCCACCGCATCTCCTTCGGAAACGTGCCAAAACGTAATGAAACTCTCATCATGGGAATCAGATAGTTTGGGCAATGTCACTTCGACAACCATAAGCTGCCTCCCTTGGAACGAACTTTTCCTTATTCATTGACGAGTTGGATCGCCTCTTGGAAAATTTTATCGGCATTCGGCAATACAAATTGTTCAAGCGGACGGCTGTAAGGAATCGGCACATCCGGAACAGCAATCCGTTTCACCGGCGCCTCCAAATCGTACAAACAATGTTCAGCCGCAATCGCCGCGATTTCCGCCGTCATCCCGTACGACAGATAGTCTTCATCAACGACAAGCAAACGGTGTGTCTTTTTGACCGATTGAATAATCGTCTCTTTGTCCAACGGGACAAGAGAGCGCAAATCGATCACTTCCGCTTGAATGCCTTGTTGATCAAGTCTTTTGGCCGCTTCGAGCGCCTGATGCACCGTCATTTGAATGCCGACAATGGTGATATCCGTTCCCTCGCGCACGATGTTGGCTTTTCCGAGCGGCACAGTATACGCCTCTTCCGGTACATGCCCGATCGAAGCGTCAAGCTGATCCATCCAGCCGAGCCCTTGCAATGTTTTATGGAACATAAAGACAACCGGATTATCGTCGCGAATAGCGGAAATCATCATTCCTTTTAAATCATATGGCGTCGACGGAGCGACGACTTTCATCCCGGGAAGATGGGCAAAGGTGGCGTACAACGTTTGCGAGTGCTGGGCGGCATCGCTGTAACCGCCTCCCACCGCCGTCATCAATACCATTGGCAGTTTCACCCTGCCGCCGGACATGTACGGAATTTTCGCCATATGGTTGTAAATTTGGTCCATACAAACCCCAAAAAAGTCGACAAACATCAGCTCCACGATCGGCCGCATTCCTTCCGCAGCGGCGCCGATGGCAGCACCGATGAACGCGGTTTCAGAAATCGGGGTGTCGATCACCCGTTCCGGTCCGAACTTTTGGAACAATCCCTCTGTCGCTCCAAAAATCCCGCCGTATACTCCGACATCTTCTCCCATCACAAAGACGTTCGGATCTCTCTCCATCTCAAGGCGAATCGCTTCAGCCAGCGCCTTATTTCCCGTTAACAGCCGCTGTTTTGTTTGTTGCATATCGCAAAACTCCTTTCTCCTATGAAATTAGACAAACACATCTTCCAATGCCTCTTCCGGCTTCGGATAATCGCTTTCTCTCGCAAACGCGTACGCCTGATCGACCTCAGCTGTCGCTTTGTTTTCCAACTGTGCAATTGTCTCCTCTGTTACCCCCCATTCATTCAACAAATAGTTGCGAAGGCGAATAATGGGGTCTTTTTGGCGAAGCAACGTCACTTCATTTTTATCCCGGTATACTTCCGGATCGCCTTGGAAATGTCCTAAATAACGGTATGTTTCAATCTCAATAATCGACGGCCCTTGTCCAGTTCGTGCACGTTCAACCGCTTCTTTCGATACGTTGTACATATCAATTGGGTCGTTGTCTTTGACATAGTATCCTTTAATGCCATAGGCGGCTGCCCGTACATCATTGGAAGAAACGGCTGTGGACGCTGCTTTCGGCACGGAAATTCCATATTGATTGTTTTCAATAACAACAATTAATGGCAGTTTCCATAATGCCGCCATATTTAACGATTCATGAAACGCCCCTTGATTGGCGGCTCCTTCGCCGATAAACGCAACCGCCACCCAGTCCTTCCCCTTTTTCTTGGCCGCCAGCGCCGCGCCAAGGGCATGAGGAATCCCAGCCCCAACGATCCCGCCGCAGGAAAATTTGACGTCAGGATCAAACAAATGCATATGGCCGCCCTTTCCTTTTCCCAGTCCAGTGGCTTTTCCGAAAATCTCTGCGGTCATCCGGTTCAAATCAACCCCTTTGGCAATCGCATGGTGATGCGGACGGTGAGGGGCAGTCACCGTATCTTCCTTTTTCAAATGAACACACATCCCAGCCGCAGCTGGCTCCTGCCCAGTGGCCAAATGCATTTCCCCTGGCACCGGCCCTGCGCCGATATTAAACACAGGAGATTTCCCTTCGGCATACGCCTCCGCCATTTTGTCTTCGTAGCAGCGAATTTTGTACATCGTTTCGTACATCCAAAGAAGATGGTCCTTAGGAATGGCCAACTTCCTCTCCCCCTTTACTTGATTGGTATCGCTTTCATATTTTATATATCGCAAAAATCGTTCCAACGCTTGTTTCCTTTTCTACACCCCCCAAGTTATTTGTCCAAAGCCATCTTTTGTTTTGATCCACCCTAAACAAAAACAGCGACAAAGTGTTTCATTTTGTTTCACTTTGTCGCTACACTTTGATACAAAATGGGACAGTCAATAGCGAATATTCCATTTGTCCATTTGCCGGTAAAATGTGCTTCTCGATATGCCTAAGTAACGAGCCGCTTTGGAAATGTTGCCGTTGCACTGCTTTAACGCCTCGATGATGGATTGCTTTTTTATCTCATTCCGGGAGATGTCTACATCCTCTTTGATTTGGAGCGAGCGAGGGGGCTGAAAGATTTCTTCCGGCAAATCCGCCGCTGTCAACATGGGTTTGGTGCACTGATTCAGCACCCGCTCGATCATATTTTGCAACTCGCGAATATTTCCTGGCCAATCGTATTGCATAAGCGCCTCTAAGAAATCAGACCGTATCTCAGGAAACGGTTTATTTCGTTTGTAAGCCAGTTTTTCAATAAAATGACGGACGAGAAGCGGAATATCTTCTTTTCTTTCCCGAAGCGGCGGGAGAACAATCGGCATGACGTTCAATCGGAAAAACAGGTCCTCGCGAAAGCTGCCTTTTTGCACTTCCTGGCGAAGGTCTTTGTTGGTCGCTGCGATGATTCTTACATCAACAGGGATCACTTTGTGCCCGCCAATTCTCATCACTTCCTTTTCCTGAATGACGCGCAAAAGCAGCACTTGCATTTCCAAGGACATTTCGCCAATCTCATCCAAAAAAAGCGTTCCCCCATTGGCGAGTTCAAACTTTCCGGCGCTTCCCCCTTTTTTCGCTCCTGTGAATGCCCCGTCCACATATCCGAACAACTCACTGCCAAGAAGATCACGCGGTATGCCCCCACAGTTAATGGCAATAAACGGCTTGTTTTTCCGCTTGCTCTCATTATGAATCGCCTGAGCCACCATCTCTTTTCCTGTTCCGCTTTCCCCTAATATTAACACGTTGGAATCTGTCGCTGCGGCGAGCCTCGCTTCGTTCATTTTCTCAATGAAACACGGGTGTTGCCCGATCATATCGGCAAACGTGATTTTCGCTTGGTTTCCCGATAGGTGGTTGACAAACTGGCGTACCTTTTCAATTTCTTTTACAATGATCATCGATCCGATTCGTTCCTTTTTCTCGTAAATGGGAATCTTGTCCACTAATACATGATGCACTGTATTGGAAGGCTTGACGCTTAGATGCAGTTCTTGATTTTGCAAATGAAGCGGATGGTTTGAACAGATAGAAGAATCGCTGAAAATATTGTCGATCTTTTTCTCTTCTAGTTGCAGTTGCGGTATACGGAACAACTTTTTTAACTGGTTGTTCGCCTTTACGATCTTCCCATCGCGATCGATGATCAAAATGCCTTCTTTCATATTGTTCGTTGTCGCTTCCAAAAACCGTTGCATCATCACGTTTTTTTCAGCATTTTCATGCAGTTTTAGTTGGTACTCAATCGCTTTTACAGCCGATACAACCATTCCTAGTGTATGAGAGTGCACTTTTTCATAGGGTCCTGACATATTCAATACACCAATGATTCGACCGTCGGGATCATGGATGGGGGCAGCGGAACACGTCCACGACTGGCATATTTTCGTGTAATGTTCCTCGGCAAACACTTGAACAGGACGGTCAATGGCGATCGAAGTGCCGATGGCGTTGGTCCCCATCACTTGTTCACTCCAGTCCGCCCCCGCGATAAACCCGATTTCTTCCGCCCTTGCTAAGGGATCGCGATCGCCAATCGACAAAAGCAACTGTCCGTTTTCATTGCACAGGATCACCAAAAATCCAGATCCTTTGACAATCGAATACAACCCTTCCATCAACGGCAATGACCAATCGATCAAGGAGCGGTACTTTTCATTGTCGATTTCTTTAATCCACCCGTACGGTCGAAACGGATCAACCATCGCTTTTTTCGACCGAAGCCAAGAATCTCGAATCATGGGGGGCAGATCGGGATCGAGCTCGTTATGAAATACGAACTTTTCCCACATGGATTTCACCTGTTCGCGGGTCACGATCATCTTGTGTTCACCTCCGTGTTTGCTTTTTGTTTTCTTTTTTCTCCCCGACTTGTTGATTTCCTTTTTCAAATCAAAAAAAAGCAGCCGCGATGGCTGCTTTTTGTGAATGGCCCGTTTATCGTTTAGCACACGACCCACGCTCAACGAGTCGGTGCGGGATGATGATGCGTTTGATCGGTTCGTTTGGGTTTGTGATTTTTTCAATTAAACTTTTCGCCGCTTCATAGCCGAGCTGGAAAATACCGATGTCGACCGAGGTAAGCGGCGGGCGCGACATCTCCGCAAGCAGCGTGTTGTTGAAGCTGACAATCGACACGTCTTCCGGGACGCGAAGGCCGATTTCATCGAGCGTTTTGAGCATCCCGAGCGCCATGAGATCATCGGCGACAACGAGCCCAGTCGGCGGCTCAGGCAAAGAAAGAAGCTCCTTCATCGCCTCTTGGCCGCCTTCTTGCAGAAATTCTTCATAGACGACATATTCCGAGCGGTACGGCAGCCCGGCTTCATGCAACGAAGCAGCGTAACCGTTTTGGCGGTCGACGGTCACCAAATATTGCGGATTGCCGCCGACAAAAGCGATCCGTTCATGGCCGCGGGCGATCAAGTAGTTCGTCGCATCTTTTCCCGCCTGCACGTTGTCGTTGTCGACATGGGTCACTTGTTCTGCCTTTTGGTGCGGCTTGCCGATGACGACAAACGGAAAGTCATGCTTTTGCAAGTATTTCATGAGCTTATCGTTTTGCCGTGAATAAAGCAAAATGACCCCGTCGACGCGCCGTCCTTGCAGCATCTCCACGACCCGTTCGTAAA
Source organism: Geobacillus jurassicus NBRC 107829 (assembly GCF_001544315.1). Taxonomy (GTDB): domain Bacteria; phylum Bacillota; class Bacilli; order Bacillales; family Anoxybacillaceae; genus Geobacillus; species Geobacillus jurassicus. The sequence continues at coordinate 42,822 of NZ_BCQG01000019.1, read as the reverse complement.
TGTCACTTTCTTTTTCTCCTGTCGACATTTGCAAGGCGTACCGCTTTTCATGGGCCGCTTTGCTGATGCCGCGGATGACTTCAGGGAAAAACGGGTTTTGCAACGCTTGGTCGGCCGAGCTCGGCATGACGATGCCGATGACTTGCGTCGCCTGGCTCGCGAGGCTGCGGGCGATAAAGTTCGGATGATAGCCAAGCTCTTTCATCGCCTCGCGCACCCGCTGCTTCGTCTTCTCACTGATGCGCGGGCTGTCGGCGATCACCCGCGAGACGGTCGACGGCGCGACATTGGCCCTTTTCGCCACATCTTTAATCGTAACGGTCATAAGCTCCCTCCTTTCCTTCATTTATTCATGAATCCGTTTCGCCCGTTTTTTCACTAAGTACAAAAATAGGAGAAAGAGCGCGTAGACGGCGACAATCGCCGCGATAAAGGGGATGTTGATCCCGGTTTTTTCCCGCAGCTTGTACACTTCCGCCGTTTCGCGATCGAGCACAAGGTCGTAGCCGTCGTCATCGCCGCGCACTAAATCGTCCAATAAAAAGCCGCGCAGCTCTTTGTTTTTCGGCAACTGGTCATTGGTGAGATGGACATGCTGCGTTTCACTCGTGTTGTTAATGGCGATGACCGTTGTTTCATCTTCATATTGCCGTTTAAACACCGCCATGCCGTCTTTTTCATATAGCAACGTAAAATCGCCGCGCCGCAATGACGGCAGCTGTTGGCGAAGCGGGCCGATTTTCTTCAAATAATCGATGATGACCGGGTCGGCGCGGAAATCCATCAGACGGCGGTTGTCCGGATCTTGGCCGCCGTTCATGGCGATTTCCGTCCCGTAATACATGATCGGAATGCCCGGGGCGGTGAACAAATACGTCATAGCCAGTTTAATGCGTGAAATCGGGTTGTTGCGGTTGTCAATCGACAGCTTCGTAAAGCGGACGGTGTCATGGTTGTCCAAAAACGACCCGAGCAAATACGGTCGGTCGTAAAACGTTTTGTTGTATTCCCAGACGTCATACAGCGGGCGCAACGACGCATCGCGCCTAGCAAGCGACTGCTTCACCGCGCCATACAGCGGGTAATCGACAAAGCCGTCGATGCCGTACTTTCCATATTCAGCGATATAACGCGGATCATCGCTCCATACCTCACCGAGAAGGAAAAAGTCTTTTTTCACCGATTTGACTTCTCTCGCAAACTCCTGCCAAAACGATTTCGGCACGTGGCGCACCGTATCGAGCCGGTAGCCGTCAATGTCGGTCTCTTTGATCCACCATTTGGCAGCATCAATTAAATACTTTTTGACTTCTGGATTTTCTTGCGCCAAATCCGGGAGTCCGTACACCCAGCCGTTTTCAAGCTGCGTTGGGTCGTTCCAGTCGAAAATCTCTTTTTTCGGGTGGAACCAGTCTTTTTTCGCCGGGTCATGCAGCCACGGATGGTTGTAGCCGACATGGTTGGCGACAAAGTCCAAAATGACTTTCATATCGCGCTTATGCGCTTCTTTGACGAGTGTTTTCAAATCGCCCAGCGTGCCAAAGTGCGGATCGACTTGATAAAAATCTTCGATCCAATAACCATGGTAGCCGCCCGGCATGTTTTTAAAAATCGGCGTCAGCCAAATGGCGGTAAACCCCATCTCCTTGATGTAGTCGAGCTTCGCCGTCACTCCTTTTAAATCGCCGCCGAAATACCCTTTCGGATCGTTGACATTGACGTCCTTGTCGTTGGTCGGATCCATATTGTTAAACCGGTCGACCATAATGAAATAAATCGCTTCATCTTGCCACGTCCGTTCTTCTTTCCCCTCCGCCGCAGCCGGCGAAGCATAAAAAAGAAGGAACGGAAGGATGAGCAGCGCGCAAAGCCGGTTCCCCATTTCCTTCCCCTCCTTTGCCGTCTGTTTGTCCGTATGGAAACGGGTCAGCCCACTATTATATGATAGCGGTTCTTACCCTTTTGTGCCACCAGCAGTTAAGCCGGAAATTAAATACCGCTGCAAGAACAAAAAGACGATGGCGATCGGCGCGGCGATCAAAATCGAGCCGGCGGCAAATCGGGTGAAGTTGTTCGCAAACCGGTCGCTGATGAAGTTAAACAGCCCAACCGCCAGCGTAAATTTATCCGGATCGCGCAAGACGATCGACGGCAGCAAAAAATCGGTGAACGGCGCCATAAAGTTGAACAAGGCGACAACAGCCAAAATCGGCTTGGCTAAGGGCAGCATAATACGGAAAAAGACGCCGAAGTGCCCGGCCCCATCTATGCGCGCCGCCTCGTCCAGCTCGCGCGGAATCGTGTCAAAGTAGCCTTTGACAAGCCACGCGTTAAACGGAATTTGTCCGCCGACATAAATGAGGATGAGCCCCCAAAGCGAATCAAGCAGATGAAGCATGTTTAACAAAATATAGATCGCCACCATCGCCATGAGCGACGGAAACATTTGCAGGACTAAAAATAAATACAACCCTGTTTTTCTCCCGACAAACTTGTAGCGCGAAAACGCATAGGCGATGAGCGCCGTGAACAAGACCGACAGCACCGCGTTGGCTGCAGCGACAAACAAGCTGTTTTTATACCAAAGCAAATAGTCGCTCTGCGGGCTTGTAAACAGCCATTTATAATGCTCGAACGTCCACTTCTCGGGGATGAGCGATGCCGAATACAGGCTTGTTCCCGGATTGAGCGACATGCTGATTGTCCAAAGGAGCGGATAGGCGATGACGACAAACATGAAGGCGATAAACAAATAAATAAGCGCCACTTCCACACGCGATTTCCATTTGCGGTTCATCAAATGTTCCCCTCCTCTTTAAAGGAACGGGTGCGCCGGAACTGGTAGATGGCAAACCCGCTGACGATCAAGCCGATGATGAGCGAGATCGCCGCCGCCATATTGTAGTTGTTCGTCGTGAACGTCAAATCGTACACCCATGAAATTAAAATATCCGTCCCGCCGGCGTTTTGCCCGCGCACGGCCGGACCGCCGTCGTTAAACAAATAGATGATATTGAAGTTGTTGAAGTTGCCGGCATATTGCATGATCAACAGCGGTGCCGTCGCATACAGCACGTGCGGCAAGGTGATCGAGCGAAACTTTTGCCAGCGCGTCGCTCCGTCGATGTCGGCCGCTTCGTACCAATCGCGGGAAATGCTTTGCAAAACGCCAGTAAACAAGGCAAATACAAACGGGAAGCCAAGCCACGTCTGAATCAAAATGAGCGCCACTTTCGTCCAAAACGGGTCGGTCATCCACGGGATCGACAATCCAAACAAGCTTAACACTTCGCGGTTGATGGCACCGAATTTGTCGTTAAACATCGCCGCAAACACCAAAATTGTGACAAACGCGGGCACGGCCCACGGCAAAATCAACACCGTGCGGATGAACCGCTTAAACTTAATGCGCGGATCGTTGACAAGCAAAGCCAAAAACAGCCCAAGAGCGATTTGCATCGTCGTTGCAACAACTGTCCAAACGATCGTCCACGCGAGAACGCTGAAAAACGTGCTTTTCCAAATCGGAATCGACACTAAGTTCTTGAAATTTTCAAACCCGACCCAATTCAACAAATGCCGCGGCGGCGAGTGGTACAAGTTGTAGTCAGTGAACGCAAGCGACACCATAAACAGCAGCGGCAGCACAACGATAAACAACAGCATCACAAGGCCGGGAGTGACAAAGATGTACGGAAACCCCTTATCCCAAGCGTTGCGGCACGACTCCAAAAGCGATGGAAACGGCTCGCCGCGTTGCCGCCGTCGGGCGTCGTTGCGCGCATCGATGATGTTGGCGATATGCAAAGCGGCGGCAAAAGCGATGATGATGACGGAAACCAATCCTTGAATCAAGAGAAAAATCGAATGGTCGAGCATCGGGATTTCTCCCAGCGTCACAAGCCCCCAGAGCCCGATGTTTAAAAAATTGTAAAAGGTGATCAAAAAAGACGCTTCAATGACGATAAACAAAAGCCCTTTGATGTACCGGCGGTTGTACAATTGTCCAAGGCCGGCAAACAACAGCGACAGCGCCATCGCCACCGCCGGTCGATGGCGGACGTTTGCTTCCGGCATGCTAACTCCCCCTCTCGATAGATGACAATGGTGGATAGGGCTCGCCCTATCCACCGCGATCTCAATCGTTATTTCCCGGCGCCGCTGGCGGCAATTTTATCCTGAATCGTTTTGACCGCCTCGCTCAGCACCGCTTTCGGATTGTCGCCTTTGGCGATAAATTGCAGGGCGTTGCCCATCGGCTCCCACACTTGCGACATTTCCGGCACGTTCGGCATCGGCTCGCCGTATTGAATTTGTTCCGCAAAACCAGAAATCAGCGGATCATTTTTAATTTTGTCATTCGTCAACGCTTTTTCGTTCGCCGGCATTTCACCCGCTACTTCATAGTAATGGAGCGAATTTTCCTCGTTCGTCACAAATTTCATGAAATCGGTGGCCCATTCTTTGTTTTGCGAATACGCTGACAGCATCCACGCCTTCACGCCGACAAACGATTTCGGATGCTCGCCGTTGTCTAAGACCGGGAGCGGCGCGGTGGCCAGCTTGTCTCCCAACGCTTCCTTATACGACGCGATATTCCACGGACCGGTGATGGCGACGGCCACGTTTCCTTTCGTAAACAGTCCGTTCATAATATCGCCCGTGATTTCTTTCGGAATATAGCCGTTTTTAAACCACGATTGAACGAGTTCCGCCCCTTTGACCGCTCCATCGTTTGCCAAGCCGATATCGCTTGTATCATATTTGCCGTTTTCATTTTTAAACACATAGCCGCCGTAGCCAGCAAAGAACGGATAAACGAAATAGAAGTTCGCCGCTTCCATTAAAAAGCCGTATTGATCTTTCGCTGCATTCGTTTTTTCCTTGGCGATGTTCATCAAGTCATCCATCGTTTTCGGCGCTTCCGGCACTAAATTTTTATTGTAGAACACGCCGTACGTTTCGACGACCATCGGGACGCCGTACGTTTGACCGTCATAAGTTACTGCATTGACTGCTGTCGGGCTGTATTCGCCTTTCACATCGCCAAGGTCGACCGGGTCGGCCAATCCTTGCAGCACGATGTCGCCGATGCGGTCATGCGGCTGATAGAACACGTCCGGCCCTTTGCCAGCCGGGCCGTCAAGCGCCAGTTTCTTCGTCTGGTCGAGCATGCTGACGGTCACCATTTCGATTTTGATTCCGGTTTTTTCGGTGTACTTTTGAAAAATATCCTTCAGCGCTTGTTTTTGTTTTTCATCATCGTTCACCCACACGACGAGTTTCTCTGGTTTTTTGTCCTGTTCCGCCGTCTTTTGGTCGTTTCCTTTCGGCTGCTGGACATCGCGCTTGGGACCGCAGGCAGCCAGCACGCCAATCAACAACACGGCCATGAGAAATAAAGATAACGCTTTTCTCATAATCCCCCTCCTGTCATCATTACGGAATCTTAGCGGTACAATCATAAGGCAAACGTTTGCACAAATAAATTTTAATCCTTCCTATGAAAACGATTGCACCACTCATCTCCATTATAACGCCTATTTTTCATTTTACAAGCCTTTTTTTCTATTAAAATTTGACTTTTCTTTTCTCTTAACGTACTTTTTATTATAGCGAAGCATTAATGCAAACGATTGCTTCAGATAACAAAGGAGGAAAAAGCGAATGAGGAAAGAAGCCATCCACCACCGCTCAACCGACCATTTCGCTTATGCTTATGACAGCGAGACGCTCCATCTCCGGCTTCAAACAAAGAAAAATGATGTCGATCACGTCGAGCTGCTTTTTGGCGACCCGTACGAATGGCACGATGGCGCCTGGCAGTTTCAAACGATGCCGATGCGGAAAACAGGAAGCGACGGGCTGTTTGACTATTGGCTCGCCGAAGTCAAGCCGCCATATCGACGGCTGCGCTATGGGTTTGTGCTTCGAGCTGGGGACGAGAAACTGGTCTATACGGAAAAAGGATTTTACCATGAAGCTCCGAGCGACGACACCGCTTACTACTTTTGCTTCCCCTTTCTTCATCGGGTCGACCTATTCCAAGCGCCGGACTGGGTAAAAGACACAGTATGGTATCAAATTTTCCCCGAGCGGTTCGCCAACGGCAACCCGGCCATCAGTCCGAAAGGGGCGCGGCCGTGGGGAAGCGAGGACCCGACGCCGACGAGCTTTTTTGGCGGCGACTTGCAAGGAATCATCGATCACCTTGACTATTTGGCTGATCTCGGCATCACCGGCATTTACTTGACGCCGATTTTCCGCGCGCCGTCGAATCATAAATACGACACCGCTGATTATTTTGAAATCGACCCCCACTTTGGGGATAAAGAGACGTTGAAAACACTTGTTCAACGCTGCCATGAAAAAGGGATTCGCGTGATGCTCGATGCCGTGTTCAACCATTGCGGTTTTGAATTCGCCCCGTTTCAAGATGTATTGAAAAACGGCGAGGCCTCGAAATATAAGGACTGGTTTCATATTCGCGAGTTTCCGTTGCAAACCGAGCCGCGCCCGAATTACGACACGTTTGCGTTCGTGCCGCAAATGCCAAAGCTCAACACCTCCCACCCTGAGGTGAAGAACTATTTGCTTGATGTGGCGACATATTGGATTCGCGAGTTTGATATTGACGGATGGCGGCTTGATGTTGCCAATGAAATTGACCACGAGTTTTGGCGAGAATTCCGCCAGGCGGTGAAAGCGCTGAAGCCGGATGTGTACATCTTGGGCGAGATTTGGCATGACGCCATGCCATGGCTGCGCGGCGACCAGTTTGACGCCGTCATGAACTATCCGTTGGCGGACGCGGCGCTCCGCTTTTTCGCCAAAGAAAACATGAGCGCCCGCGAGTTTGCCGATCGATTGATGCATGTGCTTCATTCCTATCCAAAACAGGTCAACGAAGCGGCGTTTAACTTGCTTGGCAGCCACGATACACCAAGGCTGCTCACTGTTTGCGGCGGCGACGTCCGCAAAGCGAAATTGTTGTTTTTGTTCCAGCTCACTTTCACTGGTTCGCCGTGTATTTACTACGGCGATGAAATCGGCATGACGGGCGGAAACGATCCGGAATGCCGAAAATGCATGGTGTGGGATCCAGAGAAACAAAACAAAGAACTGTATGAACATGTCAAGCAACTGATCGCGCTTCGCAAGCGGCACCGGGCGCTTCGGCGCGGCGATGTCGCTTTTCTCGCCGCTGATGATGAGGCCAACCATCTCATTTACGAAAAAACTGACGGTGACGAAACGGTCATGGTCATCATCAACCGGAGCAACGAAGCAGCAGAAATCCCCATGCCGATCGATGCGCGGGGAAAATGGCTGGTCAACCTTCTGACAGGGGAGCGGTTCGCCGCAGAGGCGGAAACACTTTGCGTCTCCTTGCCGCCGTACGGGTTTGTGCTTTACGCGGTCGAAAGCTGGTAAGGCGACTGAGCGGGCGGTTACGGACAAACATATCGGCTGCCGGTGCAGCGGACAAGCTGCACCGGTTTGATCTTTTGCTGACCGTCCCCATCCTATACCAACGGCATAGAAGAAGGTCAATTACGCCGCGCCATGCGCCGATATTCGGTCGGCGTGATCCCTTCCATCTTTTTAAACAGGCGCGAAAAGTAGGCGCCATCGTCAATGCCGACCCGCTTGGCGACCGCCTCGATCGTCTCGTTCGTCTCCGCCAACCATTGCTTTGCCTTTGACAGCCGATAATGCGCCAAGTAGCGGCTAAATCCCATGCCGATCGTTTTTTGCATGCAACGGGTGATGTAGTCCGGGTGAAACCGGAGCTCCCGTGCGAGCATGTCCAGCGTAATGGGCTCGCTAAAATGTTTTTCAATATACGCAACGGCGGCGGCGCTGACCTGTTCCGATGCGCTCGGGACGGAAAGTTCCTGTTTTTGCAAGTGCCAAAGGAATTCGATGAACAAAAGCAGCTGCCGGAGCGGCTGATCGATATCCCGCCTAATGTTGTGTTCCGCAATTTGGCTAAGCAGCTGCTCAGCCCGCTCGCGCTGCTTTACTTCACCATATTGGCGAATGGAGAGCCGGTATTGGATCGGCTCGGTGTATGTCGCCTCCTTTTCTATCACTGTCTGCCGGCTGACGCTGCCATCGGAAACGACCGCAAAATCCGGCAACAGAAAATGAAGCCAAACCAGCTCTGTCTGTTCCGCGCATGGACGGTGCCCGTAATGTTCCCTCCCCGGGATCAACAACAAATAGTGTCCACTGCCAACCGCAAACTCGCGCCCGTTTTCCGTCATATACAAGCAGCCTCGTTTCACATAAAGCAAATCAAAGACGGAAAATGTTCGTCGGAAATGCTTCTTTCCTTCCGGAAACACACTTTCCGCCCCTTTGATGAACACTGGCAGCGGCGGCATAGAAAATGTGACAGAGTCCATCAGCCTCTCCTCTCTTCTTGTCGGAAATGTGCAAGCAAAATCGCTTCTTTCTCTTTCCATCATGCGGCAATCCAGCTAAACTGATTATATCGCTCAAGTCGGAATAAGAAAAAGGAGTTGTCTCAATTATGCGTCAGGAGGCCAACACGCGGTCGCTGTTTTCGTTGACCTGGCCGATTTTCATTGAAACGCTGCTCTATATGGTGATGGGCAACGCCGATACACTGATGCTCAGCCAGTATTCAGATCACGCGGTTGCCGCCGTCGGAGTGGCGAATCAAATCATCGCTTTAACGATCGTGCTGTTTAACTTCGTCGCTTTGGCGACGGCGGTGCTTGTCGCCCAATATTTAGGCGCCCAGCGGGAGCAAGAGGCCATCGAGGTGTCGCTCGTTTCCCTTGCGGCCAATTTGCTGTTCGGGCTGTTGCTCAGCGCCATTCTCGCCGCGTTTAGCCGGCCGATTTTGTGGATGATGGGGCTGCCGGCCGAGCTGTTTGATGAAGGGAGCAGCTATTTGGCGATTGTTGGCGGGTTTTTGTTCATCCAAGCGCTGATGATGACAGTCGGCGCCATCTTAAAAAGCTACGGCTTTACACGCGATACGATGTATGTCACGATCGGAATGAACGTACTGAATATTATCGGCAACTATTTCCTTATTTTCGGGTCGTTTGGCCTTTCTCCCCTTGGGGCGGAAGGGGCGGCCATTTCAACGGCAGCGAGCCGGTTGGTCGGTTTTGCTGTGTTAGTTGCTTTATTGTGCAAACGAACGGGCATTTCACTTGCCGTGTTTCGCGCGCTACCGTTTTACCATTTGCGCTCACTGCTGAAAATCGGTGTTCCGGCAGCCGGGGAACATCTTTCGTACAATACGGCGCAAATGGCCATTACGTATTTCATTACATGGCTCGGAGCCGAGGCATTAACCGTCCGCGTATATACACAAAACATTATGATGTTTATCTTCTTATTCGGCCTCGCCATCGGCCAAGGAACGCAAATTCTCATCGGCCACTTCGTCGGGGCCGGGCGGTACGAGGAAGCCTACGCCCGCTGCTTGAAAAGTTTGTACAGCGCCATCGCCATCTCGGTGCTGGCGGCGGCCGTTGCCTATTGGTTCGCTGAACCGTTGCTGTCGCTCTTTACCGATGACCGTTCCATGATCGAGCTTGGCCGCAAATTGTTGTTGTTGACCATGATCTTAGAGCCCGGCCGCTCATTCAATATCGTCATCATCAGCTCGCTTCGTGCCGCTGGTGATGTTCAATTTCCCGTCTATATGGGCATTTTGTCGATGTGGGGCGTCGGCGTGACCGTTGCTTACGTATTCGGCATCGCCCTCGGGTTTGGCCTCGTCGGCATTTGGCTGTCGTTCATCGCCGACGAATGGCTGCGCGGGCTGTTGATGCTTTGGCGGTGGCGGTCGCGCGTCTGGATGAAAAAAACGATGGTGCCGCAAGCAAAAATGGCGTAACACCGTCCAAATTAAATAAGAGCTGCGCACAGGCGCAGCTCTTATTCTTTAATGCGAATGCCATAATGATCAAACCAAACGTGCACTTGACCAAGGTAAGCGAGCAGCTGCGGACCGGTCATGAGCTGCCCAAACCACGGCACTTGGAACGACTTCCCTTCTGTTTCAATGAGCGCCGTCAATTTTTCCCGGTCGAAAAACTCATGCAAAATCGAATTGCGGTCATGGAGCAGCTGCTCAAGCCATTGCTTGACAAGTTTCGTATATAGAGGATGGTGCGTTTTCGGATATGGGCTTTTTTTCCGGTGAAGCACCTCTTCGGGAAGCAATCCCTCAAGCGCTTTTCGCAAAAGTCCTTTTTCTCTGCCGCCGTGCATTTTCATATTCCACGGAATGTTCCAAACGTATTCGACAATGCGATGATCAGCGAACGGCACGCGCACTTCCAAGCTCGCTCCCATGCTCATCCGGTCTTTCCGGTCAAGCAGCGTCGTCATAAACCAAATCATATTTAAGTAAAATAGCTCGCGCCGCTTCGCCTCCTCAGCGCTTTCCCCTTCGAGGCGCGGCACTTCGGCGAGAGTTTGTTCATAACGCATTTGCACGTAGTCGTCCAAACGAAGCTTTTGTCGCCATTCTTCCTTTAACAAGCCGATGCGTGCATCGATCGAACGCATCCAAGGAAATCCTTTCCGCGACAAATCGTCCGGCCGGTGGAACCATGGATAGCCGCCGAAAATTTCATCGGCGCACTCCCCTGATAAGCTGACGACAAACTGTTCGCGAATTTGTTTGCAAAACCAAAGAAGCGAAGAATCGACGTCCGCCATACCCGGAACATCGCGGACGATGACGGCTTCATGCAAATGGCGGAACAGTTCTTCTTGGGTGATCACGCAGCGGTGATGAACCGTTTGAAACTTGTTCGACACCTGCTCGATAAACGGCGCATCCGTATTCGGCTGAAAATCATTTACTTTGAAATACTGATCATTTCCTTCATAATCGATCGAGTACGTGTGCAACGGCCCTTTTCCATCCGCAGCGAAGGCATTGGCGGCAATCGCCGTAATGGCGCTCGAATCGACCCCGCCGGATAGAAACGTGCAAACCGGTACATCGGAAATAAGCTGACGCGTCACCGCATCCGTCAATAGAAAGCGCAGTTTTTCGACCGTTTCCTCGAACGAATCGCGATGGACATCGCTTTCGACATTCCAATACCGCCAAATGCGAAGCCCGCTGCGGGAGAACGTGAGCGCGTGCGCCGGGCGCAGCTCCCGGATGCCGTCAAACACGCCATGGCCCGGCGTGCGCGACGGTCCAAGGCCGAACACTTCAGCCAATCCTTCATAATTGACTTCGGCTTTTACATCCGGGTGAGCCAAAATGGCCTTCACTTCCGAACCAAACAGTAACCCCCCACCGTCTTCCCGGTAAAACAGCGGCTTCACCCCGAGTCGGTCGCGCGCCATAAACAACAGCTCGCGCTTCTCATCCCAAACAGCAAAAGCAAAAATGCCGTTAAGCCAATCAACGCATTGTTCCCTCCACTCCATGTACGCGGCAAGCAACACTTCTGTATCAGAGTGGCCGTCAAATCGATAACCTTTGCGCAACAGTTCCTTGCGAATATCTTCTGTATTATACAGTTCGCCGTTGTAAACGATCGTATAACGGCATCCATTTTTTTGCCGAACCATCGGTTGTTTGCCGCCGTCCGGATCCACAACGACGAGCCGCTTATGACCGAAAGCGACGTGTGTATCCAGCCATGTATTGGTATCATCCGGTCCACGTTTGGCGAGCGTCTCGGTCATGCTGTCAATGACCGTCCGCTCGCGGCGCAAATCGCGCCCGAAATGGACCCAGCCAGTGATGCCACACATACGAACCAATCCTTTCTTTCATCGAAAATGGCAAATGAATCTGTTCCGTTCCACCGTTCTTTTTCCTTGCGGCCGCTCCCGGTGATCGCCTTCTCCGCATCGGCATGATTCCATTCTATGCACCCCCAAACATTTCGATGAATTGTCCGATGCCGCTCTCCACACGAATAAATCAGCAAAAAAATGGAAAAACAGAGGAGTACAAGGAGGATGAGGGACATTGAACATCGGAGAACGATTGCAATACATCACAGAACAACCGCGGGCGTATGTGTATGGAACAGTGGAGTTCGTCAACGACGAATGGATCTTTTTCGACGAGGAAGAGGAAGCTTCTTTAGTGGAAGAAATTGCAGAACAAGGAATCGAATGGTTTCACGGCGGACATTGGTTGTCCGGGCAATGGCAAGAACAAGGCGCCATCGCGACCGATCTTGGCATCTTTTCTCTTCAGAACGGCGATCGCATCCGTTTCCGCAAGCGGCTGACGTATGCTTATCAACAATGGCTTGCCGCGCTTCCTGATTCAACCTTTTTCCAATTTATTCAATGGCTGAACAGCCTCGGGTTCTCGCTGTATGACTGCTTGTATTGCTATAACGGCTTGTTGTTTGCGAAATCGTTCGGCGTGAATTTCATGATTTATGACAATACGAAACAAATCGCCAGCGTCCATCACTATTACGAACGCGGACAGACGCCAAGCGATCGTTTTGAAATTACGCTAAACAGCGGGGAACGGGCTATTTGCGCCCAAATTGGCTGAACCGAACCACTGGTAAAATCAACGGTGAGAAGCCAACGTTTTTCCTCGCCGGTCACCCCCCGCCCAACTCCATTTTTTTTCAAAAGAACGCCAGCCCCCACGTCAATCGGCGTCGGGCGGGGGATCATTTTTGCTTCTCCGTCACATACATCGTTACTTCTTCAGCCAAAAGCGGCGGACAAATCACATATCCTTGGGCATACGTGCATTGCAAATCGCGAAGCCGGTCGAGCTGTTCCGGTGTTTCAACTCCTTCGGCAATCGTCTCAAGTCCCAATCCGCGCCCCATCGTGATCATCGCTCTGACAATCGCCTCATCGGAAGCGTTCGCATGCAATTGCTCGATAAACGCCCGGTCAATTTTCAAAATCGTCGCCGGCAGCCGCTTTAAATAATGAAACGAAGAATATCCGCTGCCGAAATCATCAACAGCGATGCCGACGCCAAGCTTCCTGAGTTCATCCATGGTCCGCAGCGTGCTGGACAAATGGCGAAGCATCGAATGCTCGGTCAGTTCGAGATGCAGACACGACGGCGACAGACGCGACTGCCGAAGCGCTTGCTTGACATCATCCACAAACCGCTCATGCTGGAACTGAACAGCGGATACATTGACAAAAATCGCAAGCTGGTCGTTCCCTGTCATCTCCTGCCATCGCTTCGTCTGCTTGCAGGCCGTTTTCAGCACCCATCGCCCAATCTCATGAATCAGCCCGGTCTCTTCCGCCAAAGGGATGAATTCATCCGGCCGCACAAGCCCAAGCGTCGGGTGGCGCCAACGGATTAACGCTTCCATTGCTTTTACCGCACGAGTATGTACATCCACAATCGGCTGATAGCAAAGAAATAATTCGTTCTCTTCGATTGCTCTGCGCAGATGGCCACCCATTTCCAGCCGATGCATCGCTTCTTCGTTCATTTGCGCACAGTAGCGCTCCACGCGGTTGCCGCCGCCTTTTTTCGCCATATTGACCGCCATATCGGCGTGCCGAAGCAGCGCGTGTTCGTCCTCTCCGTCGTCGGGGAACACGGCTAACCCGATGCTTGCTGTAACAAAAAATTCCTTTTCTCCGTACATGAGCGGCTTCGCCACCTCGCGCACGATGGAGAGCGACATTTCCGCCGCCTCCGCCTCTGCTTTCAACGGGAAGAGCAGGCAAAACTTGTCCCCATGAAACCGGCCGAGCTCCGCGCCAACCGGCAAGACGCGGCGAATGCGCTCGACAAGCTGGCGCAAAATGTCATCCCCGGCGTAATGGCCGACGCTGTCATTAATCCACTTAAATCGGTCCAAATCGATCAAAGCGACCGTCATCTTTCGTCGCTTCTGCTTGGCTTTTTCCAGCTGTTCGGAAAGCAATTCCATCCACTTTGTCCGATTGGGCAAGTTCGTATCGGGGTCGTAGTATGCTAAATAAGAGATTTTCTCCTCCGCCTTTTTTTGCTCCGTAATGTTGCGTCCGATTCCGTAAATGCCGACCTTTTTGCCATCCACAATAATCGGAATATTTTTCATCTGAAAAAGAAGCCGTTCTCCCAATTTTGTCGGAATTTCCAAGTTGTACGTTTGAATATTCCCCCGCAGCGCCCGGTAAAAGTAGCGGGTGGCGCGGGAGACGTCGTTCGGATGAATGTACTTGAGCGAATTCGTATACAAAATCTCCTCCTTTTTGTAACCGAGCACTTGTTCAAAGGCAGGATTGACGCTTGTCAAACGACCGTGCAAGTCCGTCGAATAGACAATATCGGTGTTATGTTCAAACAACGACTTATATCGTTGCTCGGACATCTGCAGGCGAACATGCAGGCGCTCCATATCGCGTGAGGACGTGGACATGAGCTGGGCCAGCGTCATGATTCCTTCCGGCGGCGCCGGCAATGGCGACGACAAACCGTTCTCCGCCGATGCCGCTGTTTCCGTCAGCGAAACAGCGGCAAACGCAGCCGGCCGCATCGCCGTATACGCGTCTTTCACCAATACTTCGACAGCCGGAAAGAACGCAGCCTGCCCAAAAGCAGACACAACGCCGTCAAACAGCAGGCGCGTATACCCACTGAGCGCCGCGCTGTAGTAAAAGAGCATCCCCTCAGCCGGCTGCTTGGCCGCATGCATGGCGGCGTCGCGCGCACTCCAGTAAAGGGACGGGGCATGAACATAGGCAAATCGCACCTTTTCTCCGTTATGGACATGGCCTCTTACTGCAACTGAGCCGTCCTGGTTGACAGCGACAATCGGCAGGCAGACAGCGCGTCCGTTTCGTTCGACAAGAAACGGGAATTCCACTCCGGAAAGCGGCAGGCGTTCGATAAATTCTTTGCCTAAATACCGTTCCAAATAAAGCGACGCCTTTTGTCCATTGAGCTCGTCAATTTGCTGATCGCGGCTTTTCGTGATCGAAAATGCCAAGCCGACCGGCTCCCATAAAAACGGTGCGACACAGTGGCCGCGAAGCGCTGTTCCGCTGAAAGAGACAGCGATTCCCCCGCGCTCAAGCTGACCGTCGGACGAAAATAACACGCTGCCCTCAGGAAGAGCGCAGCCTATGATGGCCATTCGTTCGTTGGCAAGCGGCAAGTGACGGAGCAAGGATGGCAAAGCCGAACGGCGATTCGTAAACAACAAAAGCAACGCCGTATCGTGATGAATGACCGCCTCCGCGATCAGCGCCGCCAATCCGTCCGGGCGGTCAAACTCCTCGGCCGGCAACGCTAATGCCGAAACAGCGGACGACATCATCGACGCGATGCCAACGGCAAGATTCGTCTCTCCAACCATTGGCAGCGGCCCTGCCATCCCGACCATATGGACGCGCGGCCAACGACGGGCTAACGCGGCGACCGCATGGCGCACGGTTTCCTCATCTTTGCCTGCAATTTGGGCAAACAGCGGCTCATCCAAGGAAGAACTATGCTCTCTGAGCAGATGATCCAGCTCCTCAGCTCGGCGGCAGCAAAGCCAACGCATAAACGATCATGCCCCCTCCGCTGACCAACTGGGCCAGAAAATTCAAAAAATGATATTTCTTTTACCATATCATATTTTCGTTTTCAACAAAAGCGGCAACCAATAAGAAAGGCTGCCGCTTCACTTTAGAACAGGTCAAAACCAAGCGGCAGCAGCAAGCCAAGAAACAACGTCACCACAAGCGCAATGACCCATTGCGTCCATCCTGCCGCCGCGCTTTTCCCTTTTTTTTCAGCTGCTAAAACCATTTCCATCGCTCCGATCACCCACAGCCCGGCAAGCGCCTTGAGCCAATAAAGCGTAGATATCGAAGCAATGCTATGCAGCAAAAACACCCCCGTCGCGATCGTGAGAATGTAAAACAGCCGCAACACCATCTGCACGATCTTGGCTTTGCCCGCCCCCTGCCGCTGCATCAACACTGCAATGAAAAACAAAACAATCGTGATAAACCAGCTCGTAATATGGGCATGCGTCAACGTCTATCCCCTCCAACATTTGCTTGTTTATCCTCATCATAGCACGGGCGGCAGGAGATTGACAAACATCGTGGAAGCGAAAGAACGGCGCCCTTCTCTTCAGAGGACGCCTTTTCGAACATTAGAGAGTTCCCGGCGTTTACTCCCCCACTTTATTGCGCAGCGTGCCGATGCCTTCCACCGTCACCTCAATGACATCGCCCGTTTGCAAAAAGCGAGGCGGGTTCATCCCTTTGCCGACCCCGGCCGGCGTTCCTGTGGCGATGATGTCGCCGGGTTCAAGCGTAATGCCTTTGGAGATCGTCTCGATGATCGATTCAATCGAAAAAATCAATTGCTTCGTGCTCGCTTGCTGGCGCACTTCGCCGTTGACCCGCGTCTCGATGCGCAAATTGTTTGGATTCGGCACAAACCGGCTTGGCACAATCCATGGCCCCATCGGGCAAAACGTATCCAAGCTTTTGCCGAGAAAATATTGTTGGTGCCGCTCCTGCAAATCTCTTGCGGTCACATCGTTGATGATCGTGTATCCAAATACGTAATCTAGCGCATCCTCACGGCGGATCCCCCTCCCTTGTTTGCCGATGACGACCGCCAGCTCTCCTTCATAGTCCATCTCATCGGTGACATCGGCATGGCGCAAAATCGTTTCCTCATGACCGATGACCGTTGTCGGCGCTTTCGTGAATACGATCAAATGCTCCGGCACATCGGCGCCGCCAAGCTCAAGCGCATGATCGACATAGTTTTTGCCGATGCAAAAAATGTTTTTCGCCGGCCGCGGAATCGGGGCCAAAAGGCGGACATCGCCAAGGCGATGAACGTACTCCGGCGCCGGATGGGCTAGAGCCCAGTCAACTACTTCTTGCGCCCGGGTGAAAAACGCCTCCCCTTGGGCAATCACCTCAAGCATAGTCGCAGGCATCGTCTCTGTCCCATTCATCGCCCGTTCGGCGCGGCGCAAATGAACAGCTTGCTCCTCTCCTTGCGGCACGGCTCCGACAAACGTTTCTCCATCGAAAAGTGCGGTGATCAGTTTCATCGTCTCTCCCCTTTCCACGTTATGCAGCGGACGCTTCGAGGACTTTTCTCCCCCGTCCGCCTTCGCCATTTTGGCATGTTGAGGATGATATTCGCCGTCAATGCGAAAAAGTCCTGTTTTTGTAGAATTTTGTCTAAATTAGGAAGTTTATCGCTTATTTTCCCGAATCGCTTCCTTTTTTCGTCGTGATATGTATAATAATGTTTAGTTTCCGCTAAGGCGTCGATTGCGACTTTCGTCATGCCACAAACATCCCATATCGGCTGCGGCATGGCTCAACCAACATTCGAAACGAATTGATGGTGAAGGAAATGGTTCTGTTGCAAATTGAAGAAAAACGGCAACAAATGATCGAATTGGCGCTCACCTATGGGTTTACGGCCAAAGAGACGATCGAATGCAGCCAAGAGCTGGACCAATTGATCAACCAATACTTGCAGCAAACGAAGATGTTTGAGTCGCCTCCTCCGTCCGTTCAGTAAGCGGCGGTTTTTTTTATTGCCCCTGCCGGCGGCGAAACGGCGGCCGTGCTCCGTACGTCCCCCATCTCCACAACCATTCGATCGGCCCGTAACAAAAACGCGCAAGCCAGCGGCGGCTCAACCACACTTCGACAGCATACAATGCGAGCGCCAGCAGCACTTCCTGCCATACGCTTGTGCGCCCGTACCATCCAAGCCCGTAACCGTAAAACAATGATGTGCAAACGAGCGATTGAGCGAGATAATGGGAAAGCGACATTTTCCCGGCATCCTGCCACCACCGCCAGACAGGTTTCCAATTGGATTTCCCACAGACAAACACCGCAGCCGCCGCGTAGAACACTGCCAATGCGGCACCGCCAAAGCTGTCTTGGATGTACATTGTCAAGTCGTTGGCCCCAGCCCAATACGGGATTGTTTTTAGCGCTAAACCAAGGCATATCGCCCACCTTATCAGGCGGCGCAGCTTGGCGGGCGAGTGACGGTCGGGTTCAAGCCAACGTTTGCAAGAGGCATAGCCGCCGAGTAAACAAAAGGGCAATACGGTCAACACCGTAAACAGCAGCCCGCCATCGCTGTTGACATAGGCCCAGTCATGCCAACGTTGCCAAAACACATCGCCAAACGTTCCGCTTTGATAATGACGAACCGCTGCGGCCGCCTCAGCCTCGTGGCCGCCAACTGTTTCCGTTCCTCCTGTCCACATGCTGAGGGCCATTAGCAGCGCCATGAGGCCGTGAAAAAGAAAAAAGACAGCAACAGCCGCCGTCCACCACCAGCGCGGCGGGGCGGCGAAAAAGAAAAGCATGATGAATCCGGCGACCGCATAGGGGATTAAAATATCGCCAAACCAAAGGCCAAACGCATGGACAGCGCCAATCCCAATCAAAAAAAGGAAGCGGCGCAAAAGAATCGGAATCGGCCGCTTTCCGCGGCTGCTGAGCCGGCGGAACATGGTCATCGCCCCGAACCCGAATAAAAACGCAAACAACGGATAGGCGCTCGCTTCAAACAACACGTCGACGACCGCGGCCAAAACTCGGTCAAAAGCACCGCCCCTGACGCTTTCGTCGTATAACGCTGGCGAGGAAAAATAACGCATGTTGACAAGCAAAATGCCGAACAAAGCGAACCCACGCAACACATCCGCCGCGGCGATTCGCTCCGACGATTCAACCATCGCATTCTCCCTTCTTTCCATCGCCTCGCCGCCTGCGAAGCCGGGGACACCTTGCCGGGAAATCGCTTGACCAGCTCGCCTGTCACCTTATCGTTTCATTCGACTTGCTCTCCTCTGCTCGTCCCGAGGACACATGCCTGTGCCATCAGTTGACATAGCGGCCCGATTTTCCAACTGCATCCCAATATTGGCGGCGCAAATGCACCTTTTGGATTTTTCCGGAGGCTGTTTTTGGCAGCTCATCAACAAACGTGACGCCCGTAATGGCTTTGAAATGAGCCAGTTTTTCCCGTGAAAAGGCGA
The DNA here is from genome assembly GCF_001544315.1 of Geobacillus jurassicus NBRC 107829. GTDB lineage: Bacteria > Bacillota > Bacilli > Bacillales > Anoxybacillaceae > Geobacillus > Geobacillus jurassicus. Next base: position 23,830 of record NZ_BCQG01000019.1, on the reverse strand, counting down.
TCAGCTCTTCCTCTGTCACGTTGTGCCCCGGACGAACGACGACGAACGCATGCGGCGTTTCGCCCCATTTTTCGTGCGGCGCGGCAATGACGGCTGCCTCGAGCACGGCCGGATGATCATAAAGAGCCCCTTCGACTTCAATCGACGAAATATTTTCTCCTCCGCTAATAATAATATCCTTTTTCCGGTCGACGATATCAATATGCCCGTATTCATCGACGGTCGCCATATCGCCGGTATACAGCCAGCCGTCGCGGATCGTTGCGGCGGTCGCTTCTTCGTTTTTCCAATATCCTTTCATGACGCCATGGCTGCGAACGATCACTTCGCCGATCGCCCGGCCATTGTGGGGCACTTCGTCGCCGTTTTCATCGACCACTTTCACTTCGCAGCCGATCATTGGATAGCCGGCTTTGGCTTTGATCCGCTGCTTTTGTTCCAGCGTCAGCCCGTCAAGCTGCGGGCGAATGAGCGAAATCGTGCTGAGCGGAGACGATTCGGTCATGCCGTACACTTGAATAAACTCCCAGCCGAGCTTCTCCTCGACGCGCGCGACAAACGCCGGCGGCGGTGCAGAACCGGCAATGACGACCCGTACGCCTTCCGGGACACTCGGTTGATATTGCTCATAATATTGCAGCAACATATTGAGCACGGTCGGGGCCATATGCATGACCGTCACTTGGTGAGTTTGGACAAGGTCAAAAATGGCTTTCGGGTCCACTTTACGCAGACCGATTTGTGTTGCCCCGTTGGCGGTGTAATAAAACGGAGCGCCCCAACCGTTGACGTGGAACATCGGCAGCACATGCAAATACGTATCGCGGTCAGACACACGCAAATGATGCATCGTCACAAGCGCATGCAAGTAGTTGTTCCGATGCGTCAGCATGACCCCTTTTGGATTGCCTGTCGTCCCGCTCGTATATAGCAAACTGCACACATCGTTCTCATCGATCATCGGGCGCGGAACCGGCGTAGCCGGCTGGGCAGCGAGCCATTCGTCGTAAGCGGTTTCATCCATTGCCGCGTCCGTTTTATGGTGGACAATGATCTCCTCGACTGTTTCAAGCTTGTTTTTGACCGGCGCAATCAGCCCGTACAGCTCCTGATCCACAAACAACACTTTGCTTTCGCTATGATTCAAAATGAAAACGTAATCGTCCGGTTTCAGCCGCGTATTCAGCGGCACCATCACCCCTCCTACTTCAAACACACCGTAAAACCCTTCGAGCATCTCGAGCGTGTTGGGCGCCAAGTACGCCACGCGGTCGCCTTTGCGAACGCCAAGCCCCCGCAGTCCGTTGGCGAGCCTCGACACCCGTTCGCCAAGCTCACGATACGTCACCGTGCGCCCCGAACAAACCATGGCTGTCTTATCCCCATAGAGAGCCACGGCGCGATCTAAAAAGTGATTGAGCACGAGCGGCGCATTCATTCTTCCATCCCCCTGTTTCATGTTTTGGAAAATTCACAATTGTATTATATAACAAAGATGACATAAAGAAAAAGAGGGCTGTCCCAAAAGGTCATAAAATGACTTTTGCGGCCAGCCCTCTTTCTCGGTTAGGCACTCTATGGCGCCAAAAAACCCGTTTTCTTTTTTGCTCAAAAAACGAATGCTAGGCGACAACCGCTAGTTGTTTCCTTTCACTCCGGCGTCGAAGACGTCGGGGTCAACCGTATTCGTAACACTGCAAAACGTATTCGTTTGCAAAAAATCGCCGGTATTGCCGCCGCCGGCACCTGAGTTTGTCTTCGATGTGCTTTTCGGAGCGATTTGCAGCACATCGCCCATGTTGATGGTGCCGTTGCCGCCGACACTCGTAACTTTAATTCCACCAATGACAATCGCTGGCATCCCCATTCCCTTCCTTTCTGCCCGTTCCCTTTCTTTATCATATGCCATCAATGTGATCTTCACTTGGACTCCCGCCCTGCATTGAACCGTTTTTTTCTTGCTTTCATACAATAACGGTAACGACACGGCGAAAAAAGGGGGAAGTCTCATGCCTTCATTTATCAGCGGTCCGATTAAAATCACCCATGTCAGCGGAGACGGCACGGTTAATTTCGGCGACGTCTTACAAATCGCGCCCAAAAGCACATCGAAATCCCATACCGGCTCCGGGGGAAGCAATAACGGCGATTTTCTGCAGACCAATACCTTCGTCAGCTTTACAAACACCGGCGACCCGGACATTTCCGACTCAAATAATGCAGCAAACAATTAAAGAAGGCTGATGATTTAACGGGAAGTGCGGTGCAACTCATGAGGGTTCTCAATTTAAGAAACCTCATAAAAGCCGCTCATTACTTTTACTGGCGAGCCATCGATTAGGGGAAAGGGGTTGTTTTTCACCGGCTCTCAAGGGAACGTTTTTTGGCTTGCGCCCATACACTAGTATCAACGAAGGAAGCAAGGAAAGGAGCATGCCCTCATGCCGGCATTTGTCGGAGTCGTCAAACTAAACAGCATCGGAAGCAGCGGCGTGTTCCATATTGGCGATGTATTTGCGATTTCCCCGCAAAGCGTGACGAAAACGTTCGCTGGCGCCGGTTCGTTTAACACCGGCGACGGGCTTCATATCTATAACTATTACAGCAATACGAATACGAATGACGCCGATGTCGCCGATGAAAATGTCGTCGGAAACATTTGAAGGAGGAGAAGGAGGATGCATGTTTACATCAGCCAAAGCATCTGCATCCACCAGTTGCGGATCGGCTCAGTCACCAATTCATCCGTTTTGCAAATCGGCAGCGCCGGAAGCATTCAAGCGCTGGCGACACTTGCCAACACCGGCGGATTCACCGGCCCGGCCCCGCAAGCGACCGTGCCGCTCGGCGCATCAGCGCAGCCATCCGCTCCTCTCGTTCCTCTCCATTCAGCCACCCGCTAAATTCAGTGGAAAAAAGTGATGAGAGCGAAAGGCCGTCCATATATTGAAGTAAGAGGGCTCTTTGGAGAGGATGATGGTGCACGATGAGTGCTTACGAATATTTCGTCCAACTGCACCGCTATTTATTATGGCAAACGAAAAAAATACGGGCGCTGGAACGCCGTCTCCGCGCACTCGAAGCCCATCTTCGGGAAGTGGAAGCCCAGCCGCGCACATCGATCGAACGAATTGAATATAAATTCGACCAGCTCAAAGTGGAGACGCTCGAAGGAACGCTCAACATCGGAATCTCCCCATCAGGGGTCGGCGGCACGATTGAAGACTTTGCCGTCGAACCGGTGAAAACCGTGATTTCAAAGCCGGAACCGGCGCTCATGCGCCCGATTCAAGAAAAAGTGGCCGCCTATCTCAACGGAGAAGCGCCGGAAACGTTAAAACGCCTTGAGCAGCAATATGGCCGCCGCCTTGACAATACGTACCGCCAGTTCATTTTGCAAGACATCGCCCGGCAAACGGACGAGCGCATCCGCTTCTACTTGCAAGAGAAGGCCAACCATGGCTACATTCCGTCCGGTGACCGCGATGAGGCGGTCGAAAATGAAATTTTTCAAAAAGTGAAAGCCGATATCGAACAATCGCTCGATGCGTTTTTGAAACATTTGCCTTCAGGGGAGGGACAGATGTGAATTATACAGTCATCAATCGTCATCTGCATGTCGGCGACATCCGCCTCGTAGCCGTCGCCAGCGCTTCGCTGTTTTTAATCGGCGATGCCGATGAGATCCACTTGTCATCAGCGTTTGACACACCACCCGAATCGCTCATCATCGGCCCGTTCGTCCCCCTTGTGCCGGCCCGAGGGGAAGCGCCGTGAAACGAACGTCAGTTGTTCAAGCGCTCCATGCCGAAACGCTCATTATTAGCTCTGTGCTGCAAATCGGCGACTCAGAGCGAATTTCCGCCCGCACGCGCGCCTTGGCCGTTCAGCGGCAATATGAGCTGTTTTTTGGTCCAGAAGGAGAACAAATATTCCCTATTTTTACGAAACCGATCCCGCGCTGGACTTCTCCACCGCCGGTAGCCGCACGCCAAACGCTCCATGAGTCCCCGGTCATTTCGGTTCAGTCTGTGCGCGTGCTCGCGATTTCTTCGTCCGCCATCGTCCATATCGGCTCGACCTCAACAGCGGAGGCAGAGGCAAGAATTAAACATATCCGCCAGCTGGCCGGCCCTGCGCCAAGCGCGCCAACAAGGGGGAGGGATTCATAATGCCTTCGTTTGTCGGCCCAATTAAAATCAACAGCGTCGGCAGCGGCGCTGTCGTCCAAATGGGCGACTGTCTGTACATCGCGCCGAAAGTCGCTACGAAAACACAAGCCGGATCCGGCGGATTCAACACCGGCGATTTTGTGATGACGAACAACGCCATCAGCTTTACGAACGCGTTTGATCCGGATGTGTTCGACCAAAACGTGGCCGCCAACAACTGAACGTTGCACAAAGCAAATAGTCATCCATCGCCCTCTATTTTTCAAAAGCACCATATATCGTTTTTTGAGCTTGGTGAATGCATCTATACAGCCATAAGAAGAGGTGTCCCGACCCTTTGGGGACACCTTTTTTTCCTTGTCGAAATCCCATTAGACAAACTGCTTTACATCGTTTCCAGCCGGACGCGCGTGCCCCGGCCGGACGGTTCAGCCGGTTCAACGATGAGCCGTCGCGGCAGACGGTTGCGAATTTCTTGCACATGACTGATGACACCGACCGCCAGCCGCTCGGTATGCAGCTTTTCCAAGGCGGAAATGACCGTCTCAAGCAGCTCGGCGTCGAGCGTGCCAAACCCTTCGTCCAAGAAGAAAAAGCGAAGCGGATACTCGCCGCGCAGCTGAATTTGCGCCGATAACGCCAGCGCCAACGACAGCGACGTCAAAAACGTCTCCCCACCCGAGAGCGTCGATACTGGTCGTCTGACGCCGCCATTGGCATCATCGCGGATGAGAAACCCGCCTTGCGAATCCAATTCGAGCGAATACCGGTGCCGTGTCAGCCGCTGCAGCCGTTCGGCAGCCATGGCGGTTACTTGCTCGAGCTGCTCTTCAGCCATAAATTCGACAAAGCTGTTGCCGCGAAGCAGCGCCTGCAGCTGTTTATACCGCTCGATGCTCCGGCTGAGCTCCGCCTGCTTCTCCTCGAGTTCGACAAACCGGCTATGTTTTTTTCTCAACTCTTCTACCTTCGCTTGAGCCGCCCCGAGCTGCTGCGTCATCGCCTCCACTTGCTCCTTCAACTCAGCGTATACCCGCTGCATCGTCTCCCATTGTTCGGCGCTCACCGCCATCCCCCCAATGGCGATAGCCAGCTGGGCACGGCGATGTTCCGCTTGCTCGATTTGGCGCCAATAGCGGCGGATCGCCTCATCCCATTCATCGCACTGCGCTTTTTCCACCTTCGCTTGCTTGACTTGTTCAGCATCAGCAAACATGGTGTCCGAAAGCGCACCGCGCCAGCGGGCAAGCGCCTCCTCTTCGCGGCGGACGCCTTCTTCCCACGCCCGCTTGGCTGCTTTGGATTCGCTTTCAAGCATTTGATATTCCCGCTGGGCGCGCCGCCAAGCCTCATACGCCTGCTGCTCGCCGTTTTGCAGCTGGCGCCATTCCGCCTCCACCTTCTGAAGCTGCACAGCCGCTGGGCCTGAGCCCGCCTTCTCGCCCCGCTGCCGCTCATATTCGTTCCATTGCTGCTGCTTGGCGCTAATCAGCGAGTCAAGGCGCACCCGCTCCGTCTCAAGCCGGCGCCGCTCTTCGGCCGCTTCCTCTTTCGCCCGCTGTTTTTCCTCTAAAAACGGCACGCTGTCCTCCAGCCGCTTTTGCACGTCGCGCCACACTTTTTCCCGCTCACACAGCTGTTCATACACCGCATCGATCATCTCAAGCGAAAGGGAAGGATACGTCTGCCGCCACTGCTGTTCAAGCTGACTTCGCTCTTCCTCCAGCCGTTGTTTTTCAGTTTGCAACGCTTCGATGTCAGCCGCTGCCCATTGGCACGCTTTCTCCGCTTCGCGCCGTGCTGACTCGGCTTCGTTCCATTGGACAAGCGCCCGGTACACTGCTTCTTTCAATTCGATGACATCTTGCGCCAGCGCCCGCACTTCCACCGTAAGGTCGACGGTCTCCTCCACCGAGCCGCTTTCGGCCAACACGGGCGGCACTTCAGAACCTACCGCCAGCTCGGCGAGTTGCTCGAGCTGCGCCTTGAACGAAACGACCGTTTGCCAGTCTTGTTCATACCGCTGCCGCTCCGCTTCAAGCTCCGACAGCCGGCTTGGCTGGACATCGTGCATTGCAACGGCCGGGTGCGGATGCTCGCGCGACCCGCACACCGGACACGGCTCGCCGGGGCGGAGCCGTTCGGCCAAAACAACGGCGAGTTCCGCCGTCCGCGCTTCCTCGGCTCGCTGCCGCTCCGCCTCCATGGCTTTCTGCAAAGTATACAACTGCTTTTCAGCGTCCTGCTGCCGCCTGCAGACGAAACGATACGTCCGTTCCACACGCCGGAACAGCTCGTGAAGCCGGGAACTGACAGCAGCTGCTCGGCGTTCCCTCTCCAACTTTTCCTCTTTCGCCCGGCGCCAAACAGCCTCCTTTTGCCGAAGCTGGGCATCGACGCGAGCGATGGCCGACGCCGCCTGCTCAATATTCTGCTTCTGCCTGTACGCCCGCTCTGACTCATCTTTTCCAGCCAGCGCCTCTTCATGCCGTTTCAGCTCTTCTTTTAGCTCCTGCTGCCGCTTCGCGCCGCGCTCATACCAGGCCGACGCCTCTTCAAACCGGCGCGCGGCTGCCTTCTCCTTGGCGATGAGGCGCTCCCGTTCTTCATTGAGGGCCGCGAGCTCCTGCCTGAGCGCTTCCATTTGCCGCTCGAGCTGCTCCGCCTGCCGCAGCCGTTCCATCTGGGCAAGCAATTCCGGTTCGCGCTGCGCCTTTTCTTGGCGAGCCCGTTCATAACGGCGCACCGCTTCTTCATAACTCGATTGGGCTTCCTCTAACCGACGCGCCAGTTCTTCATGCCGACGAAACGCCTCTGCTCGCAAGCGGCATGCCTGCTCGTACTGCTCCCAATACGGCCAGATGCGCTCCGCTTGCTCAGCGCGCTCTTTTTTCACTTCCAGCTCGCGGATAGCAGGCTCATGCCGGCGCAGCGCGGCGAGCTCTTGTTCGACCGCTTCTTTTTCTTGTTGCCACGCCCATAGTTGTTTTGTTCGTTCCACATCTGCTTCGACTTCTTCCAGCTCTTTTTTCCTCTTGGCAAACAGCCCCGCGAGCTCCCGTGCATCCGCCTCTGCCTGCTCAAGCGCCGCTTTTGAAGCGTCTCCGAGCCCTGCTTTTTCCGCTTCGATTTTTTCCCATTCTTGCTCCGCCGCCGCGAGCCGGTCTTTCAGCTTTTTGTTCAACTGATCGCCATACCGCTCAAGATGGAAGAGGCGCTGCAACATTTGTCGCCGCTCCGACCCTTTGAGCGATAAAAATTCGGCAAATTTTCCTTGCGGCAAGACGACCGCCCGAGTGAAATCTTCCATCGTCAAGCCAAGCAATTGCCCGATCGCCTTGTCCACATCTGACAGTTTATCAGCGAGCACGATCGGCTCGGACCGGTGCTCAATCAAACGGCAAAGGGCGCTCCGCGTCCGCCACTCGTCCACCTTTTTCAAGCTGCGTTCGACTGTATATCGTTTCACTCCTGCCGCGTTTTCCAACTCAAACGTAAACGAGACGAACAGCTCTTGCTCCGCGTGGTTGATGATCGCTTGAGTCCGGTTGGCCGCCCGCTCGACACTGCCGAACAAGGCGAGCGTCATGGCGTCTAAGATCGTTGATTTGCCGCTTCCGGTCGGTCCGAAAATGCCGAACACGCCGCCGTCGCACAGCGCGGTGAAATCGATCGTCTGTTTTTCTCGAAAGCTATGAAGACCGGCAATCGTCAGCGAAATCGGCTTCATTCCTCTCCCCCTTCCTTCTCTTCTTCCGCCGCCAGCTCCAAAAAAAGTCGGACGAGCTCTTCATCCGGCGTTTGCCCGCCCGTCTGCCGTTCGTAAAAGCGGTGAAACATTTCTTCGAGTGAAAGCGGCTCGCGGCTCATTTTCCCCGCCTCTTCCACCCGATTTGGAAACACCGGACGAATGTGGACAAATCCGGAATGAAGCTTGCGCAGCCGATCAATTTCTTCCATTGTCAACGGCTCGGTCACATGGATCTCCAAATCGATCCAGCTCGATCGGTCTCTTCCTTCCTCACACCAGCGATATACTTGAGCGAGCCCCTCTGTTGCCTTCCAACGAACGAGCGGCTTGCCCGAAGCAAGCGGGATTTCCGCCACCTTGGCCGCCCCACCCGGATGCACGTCAACAACCGTGACCGATTTCGCATGACCGGCTTCGGAAAAGCTGTACGCCAAAGGCGATCCGGAGTAGCGCGCCGCCGTCTCCGCCCGCTTGACGTCTTGCGGCCGATGTAAATGGCCAAGCGCCACATATTGCGCCGTTTTCGGCAAGCTCTCGGCCGCCACCGTATAGGCGCCGCCGACTTCAATCGGCCGCTCCGAGTCGGACGTATGTCCGCCGGCGACGTAAAGATGGCTCATCGCGACATTGACCGTCTCCACTGTGAATGAGGCTGCCATCGCCGCTAACAAAGCGCGGATGCGGTCATCGTACCGATCGCGCAGCGTGGTTTCCTCACAGTCGGACGACAACAGCTCAGCAAGGCGCGATTCGGACGGATAGGCCAATGGAGCAAGCATCATCGTTTCCCCGCATGACGGGACGTCAATCCGGCAAACGGACGCCTGCGGGCGGCCGAAAAGAAAAATGTTGTGCTCATACATCAATGTCCGGGCGGCGCTGATCCGGTCGGGGTGGTCGTGGTTGCCGCTGATGACCGCCACCGGGCGCCGCCCTTTGTCGGACAGGCGAGCGAGGCTTTCATAGAACAATCGTTCCGCAGCCGCCGGCGGGTTGACGGAGTCGAACACATCGCCGGCCACAAGGATGACGTCGATTTGTTCTTTCTTGACAATCTCCACAAGCTCATCAACAAACGCCTCCTGCTCGGCCATTCGACTCCGCCCCTCGAGCGTTCGCCCGAAATGCCAATCCGCGGTATGCAAAATGCGCATTCTCTCTCCCCCTTGCATCACTCAACAGCTACAACAAATCCGCCGTCAAACGAATACAAATAGCATTCCGCCACCGGCGCGCGCCAAATTTGCTCGATGGCCCGCCGATACAAGCGCATTTGCGTTCCGTAGCGGCTGAGCAGAAAACGCGCCGCTTCTTCCTTTTGTCCGGCAAAACGGCGGGTTACTTCATCGGTTTTATAGTCGATCATCACATAGCCGCGCTCGTCGGCAAACACGCAATCGATCACCCCTTGCACAAGGACGCGCCGGCCCTTCTCCATCCCTTCGCCGCCGTAGAGTTCATCTGCCGGAAGCCCCAAGCCGAACGGCACTTCACGGTGCACTTCGCGGGCGGCGCAAAGTCGGCGGCCAAGGTCGGAAGCGAAAAAGGCGGCGATCGCCGCTATGTCGACCGCTTCGGCTTGTTCTGCCGACAGCAGCTCTTTTTCAACAAGGCGGGCGATTTGACTGCGGATCGACGATTCATCAAGCGGCGCTTGCAAATCGAGATGGCGCATGACGATATGGAGCGCCGTCCCTTTTTCAGCCGGCGTCAACGTTTTCTCCTGCATGAAGCGCGGCCGGGAAAACACCGGCGCCGTCCCTTGGCGCGGCCGCCATTCGTCCGCTTGCTCACCAAAAAGCGCGCGATGTTCTTTGAGTTCTGACACCGATTGCTTGGCGCGCACGGTCGTTTCTTTCTCATGCGAATACCGCCATAGCAAGCGGCGGCTTGCCTCCTCCTGCCACCCTCCTTCCACGGGAACGGGGCGGCCTTGTTCGAGGGCAAGGAGCACGCCGCCATCCGCCTCCCCCCCGGTGACCTCTTCGCTGCGCAAATCGGCGGCCGGCACGATGGCGATGCGCCACACAGACGGATGGGAGGCGATCTCTTCAGGCGGCTTCGTTCTCGCAAGCGCCCCCCCATCGCGATGACGGATGAGCGCCCGGCCGATCCAATCCAAGTAGGAACGGGCTGATGCCCGTACATCGTCTGGGAGAAGCCAGCTGTGTTCCGAAACGGCGCTTTTCCATTTTTCGATCTCCTTGTCCGCATCGTTGACCGACGCGAGCAAATACAACTTCTCTTTTGCCCGTGTCAGCGCAACATACAAAATGCGCATCTCCTCAGCGAGCAGCTCAAGCCGCTTTTTCGTTTGGATGGCCAGCAGCGGCAACGTCGGATAGCTGATGCGCAGCCGCGGGTGGACAAAACGGGCGGCAAAGCCGAGCTCTTTATCAAGCAAATACGGATGGTGCAAATCGCGCGTATGAAACGAACGCGCAAGCCCGGCGAGGAAAACGATCGGAAATTCCAATCCTTTACTGCTGTGAATCGTCATGATGCGCACGACGTCTTCCTGCTCGCCGAGCGGCCGAGCCGCCCCTAAATCGTCGCCGCGCTCTTGCAGCCGCTCGATAAAGCGGAGAAAACGGAACAATCCGCGAAACGACGTCGACTCATACTGCCGTGCGCGGTCGTACAAGGCGCGCAAATTCGCCTGCCGCTGCCTGCCGCCTGGCAGTGCGCCGACAAAATCGTAAAATTGCGTATCGCGGTACAGCTGCCAAATAAGGTCAGCTAATGAGCGGCGGCGCGCCATCGTGCGCCAGCCCTCGAACCGCTCTAAAAAAGCCGCCGCTTTTCTTTGAGCGTTGGCCTCTTCTTCCGTTTCCGCCGGCTTTTGCTGAAACGAACGGAGCGCTTCGTAAAACGTGCCTTTTGGATCGGCAAGCCGGACCATAGCGAGTTCGTTCTCGTCAAAGCGAAAGAGCGGCGACCGGAGCACCGCGGCGAGCGGAATGTCTTGGTGCGGGTTGTCGATTACTTTTAACAGCGAGAGCATGACGGAAATTTCCGTCGCCTGAAAGTAGCCGGACGATAAATCCGCGGCCGCCGGGATGCCTTGGGCTTGCAGCTGCTCGATCATCTGCGGCGCATTCGTCATTGAGCGGACAAGGATGACGATGTCACGGTACATGGCGCGCCTCGGCTGCCCGCTCGAACGATCGTATACATAAAACGGAGCGGAAACGATCTCTTTGATTTTTTTCGCCATCAGCCGCGCCTCGAGTTCCGCCGCTTCCCATTCCGATGCTTCCTCTTCGTCCTCTTCCGCCGCGCGCTGCCGGTTGATGATCATGACTTCCGGCGCCGCATCCGCCCCTTCCGGGTAATCGGCGCCGTATTTCAACTGCGCCGCTTCGTCGTAAGCCATTTCTCCGACGGTTTCCCCCATGAGTTGTGCAAACAGAAAATTCGTCCCATCGAGCACTTCGCGGCGGCTGCGGAAGTTGCTCGCGAGGTCGATTTTCATCCCCCCTGCTTCCCCATCGGCGGTGAATCGTTTGTATTTGTCCAAAAACAGCATCGGCTCGGCAAGGCGGAACCGGTAAATCGACTGTTTCACGTCGCCGACCATAAACAAATTGCCTGTTCGTTCGCTCCCCTTTTTCACCAGTTGCAAAATCGCTTCTTGAACGAGGTTCGTATCTTGATACTCGTCAACAAGCACTTCATCAAACTGCGCCTGGTATTCCAAGGCGGCGGAGGAAGGCTGCCATTCGCCCGTTTCCGGATCGCGCCGCCGCAAAATATGCAAACAATAATGTTCCAAGTCAGAAAAATCAACGATGCCTTTTTCCCGTTTCGCCGCTTGGAACATGACGGCAAAACGGCGGACAAGGTTAGCGATCGTTTCAACGATCGGCTTCATTTCCCGCATATGGCGGAGCCAAACGGATGGATCGAGCGAAAACACATTGTCGCGCAGCGCTTCCATTTTCTTTTTCGCCTGATCGCGCAGCGACTTTGTTTCATCGATCAGCCGCCCGTCATAATCCTTGCCGCGGCAGGCCGGCAGCCGCCCAAACGACAGCGCCTTTAGCGCGCGATGCAGCTCAGCCCACGGCCCGGAAAGTTGCGCCTCTAACTTGGCGATCATCTCCAGATCTTCGCGCAGCCGCTCGGCATACGGCCGCGGCCCGCTCGGTTCTTCGGCGAGCTCAAGCGCCCTTCGGATCAGCCGTTTGGCCGCCGCCAGCTCCATCGCCGCGTGTTGAGCGATATAGCGGGCCGGGGGCAGCGTCTCTATATCCGTCCGTTCATCGACGTCATACATCGAGGCCAAACCGGCCAACCATTCGTCCGGCTCAGGATGGGAGCGGGAAAATTCATAAAGAGCGAAAATCATCTCTTGCAGCTCGGCGTCGCTCCGGTCGCCTGTATAGGCGTCCACGACGGTGAAAAACCGCTCGTTGTCCGGCTTTCCGTATTCTTCTTCAAGCAGCTCTTCCAAAACGTCCTCTTTCAACAGCTCGATTTCCGTTTCATCAGCGATGCGAAACGACGGATCCAAATCGAGCAAATAGTAATATTTGCGAACGACATCCAAACAAAAAGAATGAAGCGTCGAGATTGCAGCGCGGGGGAGCAGGCTGAGCTGGCGCCGCAGATGGAGCGAATGCGGCCGCTTGGCCAGCTCCCGCTCGAGCGCCTCGCCGATTCTCGCTTTCATCTCTGCCGCCGCCGCGTTGGTAAATGTGACGACAAGCAGCCGGTCGATATCGACCGCTCCTTCTTCCGCCGTCACTTTTTGGATGATCCGTTCGACGAGAACGGCCGTTTTTCCCGATCCGGCCGCCGCGGCGACGAGAATGTCCCGGCCGCCGGCGGCGATCGCCTTCCATTGTTCATCCGTCCATCGACTCCCAACCGGCTTCGGACGAATCGTGGCGTTCATCATTCTTCCTTCCCTTCCGCTAGTTTTTCCATGACCGCTTCCTTCGTCTGCGGGGTGAGCTTCCGGTATTCGTTGCCGGAGAGGGCCTCGTCAAATTGGCAGACCGGTTTGAAGGCGCAAAACTCGCACGCCGTTTTGTCTTTCAGCTTGTACGGGGCGATCGACACGACGCCGGCGGCGATTTGCCCGCCGATGTCGATAAACAAGCGTCGGACATGCTCGCGGAGCGCGGCAAAGTCGGATGGACTCGCCACCGACGAACGCGAATGGATCGACCCGCTTTTCGTCAACTGGGCCGGCACAATGAGTGACCATTGCCCATCTTCCGTTTGGCTGTCCATCAGCCGGATCGCCTCGACATCAGCGAGCAACAGCCCGCGCATCCGAAACGGTTCAAGCAACTTTTTCGCCAATTCCACCTCATCATCCACCCATTGCTTCGCCTGAACGATCGGATTGTGGATGTGGAAATAAAGCACCCCGGCTGGCAAGGCCGGCTGGCCGACGAGCTGTTCGGCGTACGTCAGCACGATGTCCAAGTAGGTGAACATTTGCAGCGCTAGGCCGTAATATACTTCCGTCAAATCGAGCGTTTTCGCGCTCGATTTGTAATCGATGATGCGAAGAAGCACCCCTTGGCTGCTTTCCGCCTTGTCGACGCGGTCGATCCGTCCGACGAGCTCCATCACTGTGCCATCGCGAAGCCGAAACCGAAGCGGCGGCAAGTCGCCGCCCGGGCCAAACGAGAGCTCGAGCCCGATCGGCACGAAGCCGCTCGCCCGCGCATGCTCGCTCAACACGTGCGTCGTGCGGGCGACGACGTGTTTTAGTTTTCGCTTCATATATTCGTAGCGAGGGGAGCTTGAGAGAACTTGCTGCTGGATGAGCGGGGCGATCCGTTCGATCGCTTCGGCCGACAGCCGCTCGCAGTCCGGTCTGGACAGTTCGCGCCAGTCAAGATGCTGTTCGCGCAGCCGGTCGGCGATTTGCTTGATGGCCGCATGAAACAGCTGTCCGACATCCGGCGCCTCAAGGCGGAAGACGTTCCGTTCTTTCAGCCGCAACCCATGCGATGCGAAATGGGCGTACGGGCATTTTTGAAACTGCTCCATGCGCGAGACGCTCGCCTGAATTTTTTTGCCGTACAGCCGCTGGCTCCATTGTTTTTTGAGCGGCGCCGCCCCGTTTGTATAAAAGAGCGCGGAGACAGCATGCCGCACCTGCTCCTTCCAATCCGGATGGCCGATGAACGTGTTGTACACATCCCACCAAAGCGGATCGATGCCGTAGTTGCGCTTCCACGCTCGGAGCTGGCTGATCAAATACGTTTGCGTCGCCCGCGGCGCGGTCACGAACGCCTCCGCTTTTTCTGCCGGGGCGTCGAACGGGTCGTTGCCGCACAGATGCACCGGCGCATGCGGAAACAGTTCAGCCAGCTGCTTGATGAGCGGCGACGGCATCAGCGCCTTCCCTTCGCCATCAGCAAGCGGATGCGTGACGTACAGCCGACGGCTTGGGCAAACGAGCGCCAAGTAAACAAAAAATGGATCATAAAACAGCTGCTCCCGTCCCCCCGGGGCGAGCGCCACCCCCAGCTCGCGCAGCTGCTCGCGCTCCATTTCCGCCATCAGCCCGTCTTCCTTCACTTTTGCTGGAATAACGCCATCGTTGGCGCCGATCACAAACGCATATTGCACCCCGACTAAACGCGAGCGGTCAAGCTGGGCGACGATCACTTGGTCCATCGCCGGCGGCACAAGGGAGAATTCCAATCGATCGAGCCCGGCCTCGATAATCTTGACAAACTCAGCGAGCGGCATCGATTCTGTCCCGAGCATTTCAACATATTGGTCAAGCAAATCGACGACAGCGTTCCACGCCTGTTCATGCTGACGCGCTTCCACAAGGCGGCCGTCCGCTTCCGCCTGCGCGCTCATTTTCTCTAGTTTTTTCGGAATCTCCAATTCTTCCAAAAAAAGATATAATGCCGTGCAAAGCCCACGCCCATCCTTAGCCCGGCGCAGACGGCGCTCCAACCGGCGGAGCGGGGCGGCCAACGCCTCGCGCCATTCATTGAGCTTGTCCTCAAACTGCCGCTCTTCGTCCGTCTGCGGTACGTTCAAACCGTCAAGCGCCTGATAGCGCCGATACGTCCAACGCTCATGATTTGTCCACCGATCCCCTTTGATTCCGTAAGCAAGCACATAATTTTCCAGCTTGTCGGCCGCCTCGCGCCACATGACCAAGTCTCCGTCGGCCGGAAAAAGCAAATCCGTTTTCACCGCCCGAAACACCGCTTCATATCGCCAGCGCGTCACTACCGTCTCCAAAGCGGCGCGCACGAGTTCAATGAGCGGGTGGTGGTGCATCGGCTCTTTTTCATCCATAAAATATGGGATCCCAAAATCAAAAAACACCGTTTTCACCAGATTGCGGTACTCCTCCGTTTGGCGGATGATGAGCGCAATGTCGCGATAGCGCGCCCCTTCATCTCGGACAAGGCGAACGATCTCCCGGGCGACTGCTTCAATCTCTGCGCGGCGGTTGGCCGCTTCATAAAGATGGATGGCATCGGTCGTCGCCTCGTATGGCGACAGGGGGCGGCGGTGAAATTGCGCCTCAAGATGAACGAGCGCTCCGTCTTCATGGCGGCGGTTGGACGAGAGCACCATCGGCTCTTCGATCGCAATATCATTGCTTAGCGCCAGCTCGCGCAGCTGGCGGTACGTTTGCGCCGGCAAATAAAAGAGTTGAAGTTCGTCCGGCATTCCGTCATCATACGGGCGGTCGATCGTCAAACAAACGGTGACGCGCCGGCAATGGCGAAGAAGCTGTTCGATGATCATATACTCTTGCGGCGCGAAATGATGGAAGCCATCAATGTAAATGTCGGCATCCCGCAAATAACTTGAGTGCGGAATATGCTCGGCAAGCAGGCGCAAATAATCTTCTGAATCAAGATAGTGGCCGGAAAGGCTTTTCTCAAGCTCCTCATACACAAGCGCGACATCGCTCAACTTGTCAGCGAGCAGACGGCGGCCCGGATGGCTTGGCCCATCCTCGAGCGCCTCGGCATGGCGGCGGAGCTCGCCCGGCGTCAGGCAATACCGTTTGCACTCGGCGATCATTTCGTTCAGCTGCTCGATAAAGCCATGTTTGTCCGCTGCGCGGCCAAACAGTTTCAGTTCTTGTTTGCGTTGCTCAATAATTTTGCGGATCATCATCTGTACGCCAACATCATGAACGTGATAGCGGTTCATGCCGCCCGTTTCCTGCAGCACGCGCCAAGCGAGGCGGGTGAAGCTGAACACTTGGGCGCGGATTATCCCATCCATTTCCTTCGTATGTATTAACGCGTATTCGCATTGAAACGTCATTTGCTCCGGAACGAGATAGACGATCGTCCTTCCTTTTGGATCTTCTTGCAGCTGACGGCGAATTTCTTCGAGACAAACGGTCGTTTTCCCGCTTCCCGACCGTCCGAGCAAAAACCGCAACGACATCGCATCCACCACCATTCGTTTCCTTTGTTTGTTTTATTTTAGCACATATGTTCGCTTTTTGGAAGAAAAAACGGCCTTCCCGCTGCCGCTCGACCGTTCTTCCAGCCAAAAGCTTCAGCGGGTGATGATCTTCATGCGCGACCCCACCTGTCATTCCGAAGGACGGGAATGGACATAGAGAATGCCGTTCATTAGGCAAAAACAGCCTCTCGCGAAATTCAAGAGAAGAAGACGTTGAAGAAACCGTTGCTTCCCCTGTTTCGAAGCACGCCGTCTTCAAAACCAGAAAGCAAACTGCTCAAACGGCCAATAGCGAAGGTCGACTTTGCCAACTACTTGACTGATCTTGACAAAGCCGAAATGGCGGCTGTCCCAGCTGCTAAGCCGGTTGTCGCCAAGAACGAAAATGCAGCCAGGGGGCACGCGCGTTTTCCCGGTCACCTCTTCAAGCGTAAAATCACCGGTCAGCTTGCCCAGCTTTTGCTTATACGGACGCAAATACGGCTCGTCGCATTTTTTTCCGTTGATATACAAGACATCGTTTTTATACTCAATCCGATCGCCAGGCAAACCGATGACCCGCTTGACGTAATCTTCCTTTTTGTTGGCGTGAAAAACGATGATGTCAAACCGGTGAATCGAACCGATGTCGTAAGAAAGTTTATTGACGATCAACAAGTTGCCGCTCTCGAGCGTCGGCATCATCGATTTTCCTTCCACCATGTAATTGCTGAACACAAACAGCCGAAGCACAACTACTACGCAAACCGCAGCAATCCACGGCCACCGGCGGCCTCGTTTTTCTCCTTTTTGTTTCGTCACTCCCCGCCCTCCTCGCCGCCTTGTTTTTCTGTCAACGAAAATCGCGCTTCCACCCGTTTTCCAGCGTACCAAAGCAACAGGACGACTGCTGCGATCATCGCCGTGCGCAGCGGCTGACGGATGAGCGCCTTCAAGTCATAGCCGATAAAACTGATCGTAAACACCATGATCATCTTTCCAAGCAGCACCGCCAACACAAACTGCTGGCGGCTGATGCGCGACAGCCCAGCAACAATATTGACGAGCGCCGACGGGGTGAACGGAAAGCAATACAGCAAAAACAGCGGGCCAAATCCATGCCGCTCAATCCAATGCATAAACTGCCGCACTTTCGAGTGGCGGCGGACAAAGTGAAAAAAACGCTTCTGCCCTACTTTCCGCGTCAGCCAAAAGACGATGAGCGAGCCAAGCGAAGCGCCCAGCCAAGAGATTAGAAATCCTTTCCATAATCCGAACGCCGCCGCATTCGCCATCACGAAGACGAACATGGGCAAAATGGGAAAAAACGACTCAAGCAGCGTCGCGGCGATGCCGGGAAGCACACCGAAAGAGCGGTATTGTTCGAGCAAAGAAAGGATGCTGTCGAGCGTGAACCATTGTTTGATTGTTTCCATATCCATGTATATTTCCCCATTCAAATGCCGTTTATATTTTTATTTTACACGTCCGGGCGCCTAATTTGAACTCATCTTTAGAAAATCCATTTTTATCAATTGGTTCGGCTAGAGGTCCGGTGAAAAACAATGATTTCCTTGAGCATTGCCTGTTTTTCGTTCAGACAAAGACCGATTTCATAAGGTTTCTCAAATTCAGAAATCCCCCTGTTCAACCGAATTTCCTATTAAATCACCGGTCTTCTAGATCTGTTTTTCTTGTTGCATGCGAAATATGTATTGGAGTTTGCGCTCTCTCGCTTCCATCCGTTCGGATAGTTTCGTCCGCAATTGAGCTGTTCGGTATAACTGATTGACAAACGATTTGTAGGAAACATCGAGGCAGACGTTTTTTCCGTTGCGGAAATAGACGACGGTCCGCTCATGTTTGGCGGGCTCATACCGATAGACGTGCATGTGAGAGAGCCAAACGCAGCGGGAATCGCGCGGAGAGGCGGTTGGAAATACGTAAATTTCATTGGCCGGTTCAATGGCAATCGGCGCTTTGTGAGTGATGCCGATGACAGCTTTTGTTCCCTCTTTTCTTCCTTGGAAACTGCTTCCGTAATAATCGCAACTATGCTTAATAATGTCGATCGGCGTTTGTTTGATGATATATTCACCATCCTCTTCAATGACTTTCGCATACACATCGCCGTTTACAAAGTACGGGAGAATCGCCATCGTATAGCGGCTTACGACAAAATGTTCCAGCACAATGAATTCATTGACTTTCATCTTTAATTGGCGCAGGAGGCCCCCACTTCAACGACTAACAGATGTAAGTGAGGGAGGAATGCGCCTTCCTCCTTTCTTTTTGTGTATGATATTAAGAGCATGGAGAAAACCATTGAATCAGGCACTCCATTGGCTGCTGCTCGATGTAGGGAGTTGGTTGCAGGAAGCGTTGCAACCATAAAATCGAGCATAACACAGTCTGTTGCGTGTGGAAGTCAAGGACTTCAAGCAGACATGCCAAGCCATTCGGCAACGATGCAGGCATGACCTGTATCGTTGGGCAGCTGTCAACCTGCCTGAAGCAACCCCACTGAAAGGAAGGAGGTTCGTAGCCGTTTGTACTTCTGGGGAGTTGACCCATTCATCTCCTCCCTCTAATCAACTCGATCACTACTCCTATCATACCACCGGAAGTCATATTTTTCTATATTTTGAAAAAAGTTAACGAAAAAAACCCATGACGATCGTCATGGGTGCTGCTAGGAGTTTTCAAACGTTTGGCCGATTTCTTTGGCTCCCAAATATTCATTCGCCTGTTCCAACGCGGTATGTTCGCCGACCGAGTCGCCAGCATACGTCTCTTCATTCATCGACCATTGCTCAACATGAAGATCCGTGCTGACGCGAAACTCGGCAGGCATCAGCTCCGGCAAATCGCCTTTGTTTTTTTTCATCCCATCGCCTCCCTACGCCTATAGGATGCGCCATCTTTTTCCTTTTATACACAAAAAAGCCCGGACAAGCCGGGCTTTTGTCTGCGTCTGCCGTTATTCGCACTAAGCCGTCGTAAACTGTTCTTCTTCGGTTGACCCTTTCAAGGCGACGGTTGACGACTGGCCGCCGGAGATGACTTGGGCGACTTCGTCGAAATAGCCGGTGCCGACTTCGCGCTGATGGCGCGTCGCCGTGTAGCCGTACTTCTCAGCGGCAAATTCGGCTTGCTGCAGCTCGGCGTACGCCGCCATGCCGCGTTCCTTGTAGCCGCGCGCCAGCTCGAACATGCTGTAGTTGAGCGCATGGAAACCAGCCAATGTGACAAATTGGAACTTGTATCCCATTTTGCCGAGCTCTTGCTGGAATTTGGCGATCGTTTCGTCATCCAATTTTTTCTTCCAGTTGAACGACGGCGAGCAGTTGTACGCCAGCAACTTGCCTGGGAACTTCTCATGAATGGCTTCGGCAAACCGGCGCGCCTCATCCAAGTTCGGCTCGCTCGTTTCGCACCAAATGAGATCAGCATACGGAGCATAGGCAAGCCCGCGGGCGATCGCCTGATCCAAGCCAGCTCTCGTGCGATAGAAACCTTCCGGCGTCCGTTCGCCAGTGATAAACTCTTGGTCACGCGGGTCGATGTCGCTTGTGATCAAGTCAGCGGCATTCGCATCGGTACGGGCGATGAGCACCGTCGGAACCCCCATGACGTCAGCGGCCAATCGCGCCGCAATCAAGTTGCGAATCGCCGTTTGCGTCGGCAAGAGCACCTTGCCGCCTAAATGGCCGCATTTTTTCTCCGATGACAACTGATCTTCAAAATGAACCCCCGCTGCTCCGGCTTCGATCATCGCTTTCATGAGCTCAAAGACGTTCAGCTGGCCGCCGAACCCTGCCTCGGCATCAGCCACGATCGGCACAAAGTAGTCCACGTCCCCGCTGCCTTCTAAGTATTGAATTTGATCCGCGCGCTGCAACGCCTGATTGATTCGCTTCACGACATGAGGAACACTGTTGGACGGATATAAGCTTTGGTCCGGATACATCTGTCCGGCAAGGTTAGCGTCGGCCGCCACTTGCCAGCCGCTCAAATAAATGGCTTTCAAGCCGGCTTTTACTTGCTGCACTGCCTGATTTCCGGTCAGCGCGCCAAGGGCGGCGACGTAATCTTCTGTATGAAGCAGCTTCCACAGTTTTTCCGCTCCGCGTCGAGCGAGCGTATGCTCGATATCCAGCGAGCCGCGCAGTTTAATGACATCCTCGGCGCTGTACGGGCGGACGATCCCTTTCCAGCGCTCCTCGTTTTTCCAGCTTTCCTCTAATTGTCGGACACGTTCAGCAAATGACGCCATTTTTCCTTCCCCCATCTCTCTATTGTTATATTACATATTTTTGTTTACGTTATTATTATATAACAGAAGGACGAAAATGCAAGACTTTTTTTTGAAACTTTTTTTAATTAGGAAAATAGTCGCATAATGTTCATAAACATAGCGATTTTTCCATTGACCTTTTTGGTATGATCTACTGTAGAGGAGTGATGAACGGTGAAAAAATGGTATATGTTAGCGGCCTTACTCATCATCATCGGCGTTGGCGCCGGCATCTTGTACTTTGCTGTCTACCAGCCATCGACGATGCGGCTTCCAAATGAGGTGACGATGAAAACAGCGTGGGGGAATCCGTATTCATTTGGCAACTTGCCGCCGAAAGTGCGGCTCATTGAATTTATGTATACGAGCTGCCCGGATATTTGTCCGAATACAACGATGCAAATGGCGAAACTGCGCGATCGGCTGAAAAAAGCCGGGGTATTTGGAAGCAAAGTGGAATTCATCACGATCACGATCGATCCGGCGCGCGATACGAACGAAAAGCTGCAAACATATGCCCATACGTTTGGAATCACCGGCGACGGGCAAGGGTGGGCGTTTTTGCGCGGCAGTGAAGCGGACACGAAAAAAACCGCGGAAGCTTTCCACTTTCAATACCGCGATCCGGGCAACGGCATGATCGTGCATACGACGCTCGCTTATTTGCTCGACCGCAACGGACGCGTCGTTGAGCAAATCGGCATGGGGGCATCTCGATTTCATGTCGATGAGGTATATGAGGCGATTATGGAGGAATTGTCATAACCAAACAGCGGGTTTGCATACCTGTCGCAAAAGGAAAAGAGGAAGCGATGTCCGCTTCCCTTATTTAACATAAATTAGCCATTCATCCCCCACCTCTACAGGTGGGGGATGAATGGCTTCTTTGTTTTTCCCTTCTCTTTTAGCAAAAGAACATCATTTGAAAACAGGAAAATGGATCACCAAAACAGAGCTGCAAAAAGCAACAAAAGGTCGTTTTCCCATCCACGGCCAAAGCATCCAAGCGGTCGTTCACAAGTATATTTTTGCTAGAAACGGAGCGAGAGAAGCACGAAAAAATCAAATATCCGTACAAAAAGAAATCGCATTTCAATACCAAATGGGCAAAAGATGGGTTTGTTTTGCATGAAGATGGAACGTTGGAACTGTCATTGGGAATTTGGAAACGGAAAAGACAATCCCCTTTGGTGGTGAAAATGGATAAAGAACAAATTCCAAACGGACAAGTAAAAGAAATCGAGTTGGTCTATGACCGTGGTTGGTGGCTTTGTTTATCGTATGAAGATGGAAAAGAACCAAAAGAGAATAAAAATCAAAACCGTGCCGCGATGGACCCAGGGGAAATTCACACCATCGCAGCCGTTTGTGAAAATGGGGAAAGCCTCATCATCACGGGAAGAAAAATAAGAAGCATCCATCGGTTGAGAAATAAAAAATTAAAAGAACTTCAAACGTTGATGTCCCGTTGTAAAAAAGGTTCAAAGCAATGGAAAAAGTACAATCGTGCGAAACAATATGTACTTTCGAAATCAGAAGCCCAACTGAAGGATGCGCTGCACAAAACCACGAGATCATTTGTTCGTTGGTGTTTGGAAAACCAAGTGAAAGAAGTGGTCATTGGAGATGTCGAAGGAGTACAACGGAACACGAAAAAGAAACGAAACAAAAAGACCAATCAGAAGTTGTCCAATTGGTCTTTTGGAAAACTCTTTGATTACCTCAAATATAAAATGGAGAAAAAAGATGAAAGTTACACATCGCAAACATGCCCTGTTTGCGGGAAGAAGAATAAATCTTCTTCTAGACATTATAGTTGTTCGTTTGGTTATCGTCAACACCGCGACATCCATGGGGCTTCTAATTTATTCGCCAAAGTATATTATGGAGAAATCCGGCCATTGGAATTTACGGTCAAACCGTTTACGTATCGACGGATTGCGTAAAGCAGGAAGTCGTAGATGGCGAGTTCCCGCCCTTCCGCGTCGAGGATGCGGATGTTGCCTGTGGTTCCCAACGGGACGAATGCCAGGTGTTGCCTGCAGATAGGCTGCCAACCAGCCTATCGTGCATCCACTCCGAAGGGGAAACAGGAAACTCCCACTTCTGTAAGTGGGAGAGGTTCATACAAAGAAAGAATACAGGCTGAGCGCCGCAACCGCCGCAAGCACGACGATCATGACGTTGGCCCCAAGCCAAGCTGTGATGACGGCCGCCGCAAAACCGATGACACCGAACCAAAGATCATCTTGGATGAAAAAAACGTCAGGAATAATGAGCGCCCCAAGCACCGCATACGGCACATTTTTCAGCACTCCTTGCCAAAACGGCGGCAGCTTGACACGGCCGAGCAGCACAAACGGCAACAGGCGCGGCAAATACGTAACGACCCCCATGCCGATGATCATCCATACGATCGTGCTATTCACCGCCGTTTCCCCCTTCCTTCGTCAGCCATTGAACGATGATGGCCGACAACAATGTAGCCAAAACGATCGACCAGCCTTTCGACAAGTGAAGGGCAAACGTGCCGATCGAGTTGAATAAAGCCGACAGCCCCGCCAGCCAGACGATTTTCCGCTGCTTTTTCAACGCTGGAACGAGCAGGCCGATAAACATGGCATACAAGGCAATTGACATACTTTCTTGCAAACTTTCCGGCAAACCGGACCCAGCGGCATAACCAATGCCCGAGTTGACGACCCAACTGCCATACGCCATGGCAATGAGCCCAAACATATACGGGGCGTTGATCGCCCCTTCTTTCATCGCCGCCACCGAAAACGTTTCATCGGTAATACCAAAGGCGTACAGCGCTTTTTTCCAAAGCACATCCGGCTCAGCCTTTTCGTTGAGAGACGCGGACATTAAAAAATGGCGAATGTTTAATATGAATGTCGTCAACACAATTTCAAACACTCCGGTGCCCGCCGAAAGCAAACTTAACGCGATATATTGCGAGGCGCCGGCAAAGACGACAATGCTCATGAGCACGGTCTCGGCAAGCGTCAGTCCGGTTGTTTTGGCGAGCAATCCAAACGCCAGCGCGATCGGCATATAGCCGATGGCGATCGCCACCCCCGCTTGCACCCCTTGGCGGAACGGCGCCATCTTGCCGGCTGCCCATGTCGTTTCCATCATTCATCCCCCCCGTTTTTACTAGACTGATAACTCTATTGTCCAAAAATCGCCGACGTTTCGCAACCG